>NZ_JBWKZM010000022.1:0-71733 GCF_059424465.1 Simplicispira sp. GW247-4R2A
GCTGGGGGCCGAACAGGTGCAGGCGCCAGCCCAAGGGGCTAGGTTTTTAGCAAAATTGGCCGCTAGCGCTTATCCATAAAGCGCTTACAGCTATTATTTTTGTAGTTATTTGGGTGCGGCCCGTCATGCCGAGAATACCGCAGCCCACAGCGCCAGGACGGCCTCGCGCTCGGCTTGCACGGTCTCTGGCGGCACGCGGGTGGGCTCTTCGTTCAAGCGTGCGCGGTGCTGTATCTGGCGCAGGCGCCGGTAGGCGGCACCGGCCGCTGCCCCCACGCCTGCTGGCAGCAGGCCGGCGTCTTCCGCGATCTGCAGCAAAGCGATATTGCCTTTGTTCTCCACCAGAGCGTGGTGTGTGCGTGATTGCGACAGCACCAGAAACTGCATCGCGAACTCCGCGTCCACCATGCCGCCCTGGCTGTGCTTCACATCAAAGCTGCCCGCCGGCACCGGGTGGGCGGCGCGCACGCGTTCGCGCATGGTGGTGATTTCCTGCGCCAGCGCGACGGGGTCGCGTTCGGCGGTGACCACGGCGGTGCGCACCGCGTCAAAGCGGCGTTCCAGCTCGGGGCTGCCAAGCACGAAGCGCGCCCGCGTCATGGCCTGGTGCTCCCAGGTCCAGGCGGTGTTGCTGCCGCGCCGTTCCTGGTAGTTGGCAAAGGCTTCGAAGCTCGTGACGAGCAGGCCTGAGTTGCCGTTGGGGCGCAGGGCGGTGTCGATTTCGAACAAATCGCCCTCGCCGGTCTTCACGGTGAGCCAGTTGATGAGCTTGCGCACGAAGGCCGCGTAGATCTCGGGGGCGTTCTCGTCGTCATCGTCAAAAACGAACACGATGTCCAGGTCGCTGCCGTAGCCCAGCTCTTTGCCGCCGAGCTTGCCGTAGCCAATGATGCCGAACTGCGGCACTTCGCGGTGGCGGCCGCGCAGCCGCTCCCAGCACCAGCGCGCGGTCAGGCGCAGCACGCTGTCGGCCAGGGCGCTCAGGTCGTCGGCCACCTGCTCGACGGTGATGCGGCCTTCCAGGTCGCGCGCCAGGGTGCGGAAGGTTTCCGCGTGGTGGGCGCGGCGCAGCAGGTCGAGCAAGGCTTCGTCGTCGTCTTCCTGGGTCGATTGCAGCGAGTGGCGGCGCAGCTCCAAATCGCGTTCAAAGTCGGCGGGCACGAAGCGCTCGGCCAGCATCTCGGTGCCGGCCAGCTCGTCGATCACCCCGGGGTGCTGCTGCAGGTAGCGTGCCGGCCAACGGGCGGCGCCCAGCAGGTGCAGCAACTGCTCGTGCACCGCCGGGCGTTCCAGCAACAGCGCCAGGTAGCTCTCGCGGCGCAACAGCGTTTCAAGCCAGTCGACGAGGCGAACGGCGGCTTCCTCGCTGACGCGGCCCTCGGTGACCCACTGGGCGGTGCGCTGCACCAGGCGCAGCAGGCGCACGCGGGCCTCGTGGCGCAGAGCGGTCACGCGCGGGTTGCTGCGCCATTCCGCGACGCGCTCTTGGAGCTGCCCGGGGAGCGCCTCGATCAGGCCTTCCAGGTCGGGGGCGCTGGCCATGGCCTCGCCGGCTGCGTTGCGCGGCGTGCAGCGCTTGCCGTTGCAACCGCGCTCCTCGCCGCCGAGCAGCTTGTCGAACTCCTCTGCCACGAGTTCGCGGTGCGCGTCCAGTTCGTGCAGGAAAGCGCAGCAGTTGGCACTTCCCAAGGTGTCGGCAATCCAGGCCAGGTCGTCGTCGCGCGTCGGCAGGATGTGCGTTTGCAGGTCGTCCAGGTACTGGATGCGGTGCTCTACCCGGCGCAGGAAGACATAGGCACGCGCCAGTGCCTCGGCCGTCTCTGGCGGCATCAGCCCGGCCTGGGCGATACGCGGCAGCGCATCCAGCGTGGGGCGCCGGCGCAGTTCGGGAAACTGGCCGCCGCGCACCACCTGCAGCAACTGCACGGTAAATTCAATCTCGCGTATGCCGCCGCGCGAGAGCTTGACGTCGTTGGCCCGCTCCGGGTGGCCGGCGCTGCGCCGCGCCGCGTGCTCGCGAATCTGGCGGTGCAGGGCGCGCAGTGCATCGAACACGCTGTAGTCCAGGTAGCGGCGGAACACGAAGGGCAGCACCACGCCGCGCAGCGCCTGCACGCCCTCGCCGGTGATGCTCGCGCGCGGCGCCACCACGCGGCTCTTGAGCCAGGCAAAGCGCTCCCATTCGCGCCCCTGCACCTGCAGGTACTCCTCCAGTGCCGCGAGCGATACGGCAGCCGGGCCCGAATTGCCGTTGGGCCGCAGGGCCAGGTCGACACGGAACACGCAGCCGTGCTCGGTGACTTCGCCCACCAGGGCGTAGATCATCTTCACCGCGTGGGCGAAGTATTCGTGGTGCGAGATGCGGCCGCGCCCCTCGGCGGTGCCCGCGGTCTCGCCGTCGCAGGCGTAGACATAGATCAGGTCGATGTCGCTCGACACATTGAGCTCGCGCGCTCCGAGCTTGCCCATGCCGATCACCCACAGATCGACAAAGGCACCGCCTTCCCCTTGCGGGGCGCCGTGGCGGCTGTCGAGCTCGGCGCGGGCGTGTCGGCAGGCTTCGTCCAGGGCCAGCTCGGCGAGATCGGTCATGGCGTGCGTGACGTCGGCCAGATTCGCCTGTCCGGCGCAGTCGAGCCGCATGGTGCGTTCGAGCACGATCTGGCGCAGGATGCGCAGCGCCACCGGCAGCGCGTGGCCCTGGGCGCGCAGCGCTGCCAGGGCGGTTTCCATGGCCTCCCGCACCGGCATACCCGCTGGCAGCAGCGCCATTTCAGCCGCATAGCGGCGGTGCAAGCGCTGGAAAAACCGGGAATGGGCGGCCGGTTCGGTCGTGGCGGCGGCGCGGGCGGGCAGTTCTATGGGCATGGCCTGTGCGGCACCTCTGGTGCTGCGGATGGGTCTCGGGTTCTAGAACCCCTGGGCGCCCTCAGCGGGTCATAATTCTTGTCAGCTCCCGCCAAAACATGACAGAACCTGTTGCCCACCCCACACGCCTCCTGAAACTGGTGGCGCTGTTCGCGCGGTGGTCACTGGGTCTGCTGCTGGCGTTCAGTTTGCTGCTGGCGGTCGCCTGGGGCGTACTTCACGGCTGGATTGTGCCGCGTATCGGGCAATACCGTGCGTTCATCGAGGCGCGCGCCGAGCAGGCCCTGGGCGTGCCCGTGCGGCTGGGCTCGATCAGCGCGCGGACCGAGGGCGTCATTCCCACGTTGGAACTGGGTGATCTGGCCTTGCTCGATGCCCAGGGCCGCGAGGCGCTGCACCTCAAGCAGGTCGTGGTCGCCCTCTCTCCCCGCTCGCTGCTGAGCCTGGAGTTCGAACAGCTTTTCATTCAAGGCCCAGACCTGGACGTGCGGCGCACGCCGGATGGGCATATCTGGGTGGCGGGCTTGGACCTCAGCGCAGCAGGCGAGGGCAGCGGGGCGGCGGACTGGCTTTTTTCCCAGCCCGAGGTGGTGGTGCGCGGCGGGCGGGTGCGCTGGACCGACGAACTGCGCGGTGCGCCGCCGCTCTCGCTGGACAACGTGGAGGTGTTGCTGCGCAATGGCAATTGGCGCCACGCCGCACGGATCGATGCCACGCCGCCGGCTGGCTTTGGCGAGCGTTTCACGCTGATGGCGCGCATGCGCGAGCCGCTGCTGTCGGTGCACAGCGGGCGCTGGCAACAGTGGAGCGGGCAGGTGTATGCCTCTTTTCCGCAAGTGGACGTGTCGCAGCTTGGGCGCCATGTGGATTTGGGTCAGGTCGCGCTCACGCAGGGTGCCGGGGCCCTGCGCGCCTGGCTGGACGTGGAGCATGGCCAGGCCAGGGGCGGCGCAGCGGATGTCGCCATTGCACAGCTCGATTTGCGCCTCGCCCCGGAGCTCGAGCCCTTGGTCCTGCACGGCGTTCAGGGCCGCGTGGGCGGCCAGCGCGATGCAGCAGGCTTTCAAATCTTCACGCAAGGCCTGCGCTTTGCCAGCGAGGACGGGAACTGGCCTGGCGGCAACCTGCGTCTGTCTTACCAGCAGGCGCAGCGTGGGGCCGTGGCACGCGGGCAGTTCGACGCCGACCAGCTCGATCTTGCGGCGCTCGCGCGCATTGCCGAGCGGCTGCCGTTTTCCAAGGAGGTGCATGCCCAGCTCCACCGCTACGCACCCAGCGGCCTGGTGGAACGCATTGCCGCGCGCTGGCAGGGGGCGCTTGAAGCGCCGCAGAGCTACGAGGCGCGCGGGCGCGTCAGCGCGCTGGCCCTGGCCGCTACGCCCGCGGCAGGCGAGGCGCTGGCGCCGGGCGAGCAGGCCCCGCCGGGGGTGCGCGGACTGGACGTGGATTTCGACCTGACGCAGCTAGGCGGCAAGGCGGCGCTGCAAATGACTGGCGGCGCCCTGGTGCTGCCGAACGTGTTCGAGGACGCCACGCTCCCGCTGGACGAACTGCATGCCGATGTGACCTGGAAGCTGGCCGGTGAGCGTATCTCGGTCGAAGTGCCACGGGCGCAGTTTGCCAATGCCGACGCCGCCGGCGAAGCGCGTGCCAGCTGGCACACCAGCGACCCGGCCAAGTCGCCTTCCAAGGCACGCTTTCCTGGCGTGCTCGACCTGCGTGGGCAGTTGACCCGCGCCGACGGTACGCGCGTGCACCGCTACCTGCCGCTATCGGTCCCTGCCGAGGCACGCCACTATGTGCGCGACGCCGTGCAGACCGGACGCGCCAGCAGCGTCACGTTCCGGGTGCGGGGGGATCTGCACGACATGCCCTTCACCGACCCGCACCAGGGGGATTTCCGCATTGCGGCGCGTGTCAACGGCGTGACCTATGCCTATGTGCCGCCGCAGTTGCAAGCGGCAGGCGAGGCCCCCTGGCCGGCGCTGGTGAAACTCTCGGGCGAGTTGATTTTCGAGCGCGCAGGCATGCAGGTGAAGGGCGCGGTCGGAAGCTTTGCTGGTCTGCCAGGTGTCGAGGCACGCAATGTCGAGGCCAGCATTCCCGACTTCTCGCACAGCGTGGTCAGCGTGGCGGCGGACGCGCGCGGCCCCCTGGCGCAATTGTTGGGCTTTGTCGCGGCATCGCCCCTGGCACACATGACAGGCGGTGCGCTGGCGCAGGCCAGTGGCACGGGCAGCGGTCAGTTGCACCTGCGCCTGCATCTGCCGATCAGTGAACTGCAAGCATCCAAAGTGCAGGGCAACCTGCAGCTGGCCGGGAACGACGTGCGCATCACGCCCGATACGCCGCTGCTGGCACGCGCGCGCGGCAGCGTCCAGTTCACGGAAAGCGGCTTCTCGCTCTCGGGCGTGCAGGCGCAGGCGCTGGGCGGCGAGGTGCGTATCGAGGGCGGCATGCGGGGGGCGCCGGAGGGCGCCGGTGTGCAATTGCGTGCCCAGGGAACGGCCAGCGCCCTGGGTCTGCAACAGGCCAGCGAACTGGGCCTGCTTTCGGCGCTGGCGCGCCACGCCACGGGGACGGCCCCGTATACGCTGGCGCTCACCGTGCGCCGTGGGGTGCCGGAAGTGCTGCTGACCACGGGCCTGCAGGGGATGGCGCTTGACTTGCCCGCGCCGCTCGCCAAATCGGCCGACAGCAGCTTGTCCGTGCGCTTTGAGAACCAGTTGACCGCGGCCTCGCTGGCCCTCCCTGCAGAGGCGACTGCTCTGCAGGACAGGCTGAGCGTGGAAGTAGGCTCGCTGGCCGCGCTGACCTATCTGCGCCAGTTGGGCAACGCTGCACCCGAGGTGCTGCGCGGCAGCATTGCGTTGGGGGTGCCGGATGTCCAACTGCGCACTCTGCCGGAGAAAGGCGTCGAGGCGAACCTGCGCTTTGGTGACCTGGACCTGGACGCCTGGCAGGCCGCGCTGGCGGCTCCGGGGGATGGCACGAAGGCCGTTGGCGCCCCCAGCGCGACTTCCGCCGTTCCAGGCGCATTGCAGCGCTACCTGCCCGACATTTTCGCTCTGCAGGCGGGCAGCCTGCGCCTGGACGGCCGCACCTTGCACAGTCTGGTGGTGGGCGGCTCGCACGAGGGGGCGGTGTGGCGCGCCAACCTCGACGCGCAGGAACTGGCCGGCTACCTCGAATACCGCCAGGCGGCGAGCGGCAACCAGGGCGCGGGCGGGCTTTTTGCGCGGCTTTCGCGCCTTTCCGTGCCGGAGAGCGCGGCCACGCAGATCGACGCCCTGCTCGACGAGCAGCCCGCCAGCCTGCCGGCGCTCGACATCGTCGCCGAGGCCTTCGAGCTGCGCGGGCGCAAGCTCGGGCGCCTTGAAATCGATGCCCGCAACCGCGGCGGCGAAGATGCGCAGCGCGAATGGCGGCTGGCCAAGTTCAACCTCTCCAACCCCGATGCGGTGTTCACCGCCAGCGGCAACTGGACGCAGGTACAGGCCGCAGGCGTGCACACGGGTCCGCAGCCAGGAAAGGCCGATGCCGCCGCGCCGCAGCGGCGCACCGTGCTCGGCTTCGCGCTGGATATCCGCGACGCCGGCGCACTGCTGGGGCGCTTTGGCATGCAGGACGTGGTGCGGCGTGGGCGCGGGCGCATGGAGGGGCAGATCGCCTGGCTGGGCGCCCCCATCAGCCCCGATTACCGATCCATGACGGGGCAGGTCCATCTTGACGTCGGTACGGGGCAGTTCCTCAAGGCCGAGCCAGGTCTGGCCAAGCTGCTGGGCGTGCTCAGCCTGCAATCGCTTCCGCGCCGTTTCGCGCTCGACTTTCGGGACATCTTCAGCCAGGGGTTTGCCTTTGATTTCGTGCGCGGCGACGTGCGCATCGCACGCGGTGTCGCCACGACCAACAACCTGCAGATGAAGGGCGTCAACGCCGCAGTGCTCATGGAAGGCAGCGCCGACATCGAGCACGAGACGCAGGACCTGCACGTGGTGGTCGTGCCGGAAATCAATGCGCTGACCGCCTCGCTCGTGGCCACCGCCATCAACCCTGTGGTGGGCCTGGGCAGCTTTCTTGCGCAGGTGTTTCTGCGCGGACCCTTGATCGCGGCCGCTACACAGGAGTTTTCCGTGCACGGAACCTGGAGCGACCCGGAAGTAACGAAACTCCCCAGGCGGCTTCTGCAGGCGCCGCCGGAGCCTGCGCCCGCACCCACTCCGTCTGCGGCTGCTGCCGAAGCGTTGGAGGAAAAACCATGAAAATCGCTGCCCTACAAATGGTGTCTGGGCCGCGCGTGCCGGACAACCTCGCCACTGCCCGCGCTCTGCTGGAGCGCGCTGCCGCGGGCGGCGCCGAACTGGCGGTGCTGCCCGAGTATTTTTCGGCCATGGGGCTGCGCGAGCGCGACAAGCTTGGCCATGCAGAGCAGCCGGGCGACGGCCCCGTACAAGCGTTTCTGGCGCGTGCCGCGCAGGAACTTGGCCTGTGGATTGTCGGCGGCACGCTGCCGCTCGCCTGCAGCGACCCAGAGCGCGTGCGCAACAGTTCGCTGGCGTTTTCGCCCCAAGGCGAGTGCGTGGCGCGCTACGACAAGGTGCACTTGTTCCGGCTGGCGCACGGCGACGAACACATCGACGAGAGCCGAACCATAGAGCCGGGTGGCGCGCCAGTGCAGCTGCATCTCACCGACCGCAGTGGCCGGGATTGGTGCGTCGGCCTGTCCATCTGCTACGACCTGCGCTTTCCTGAGTTCTACCGGTTGCACGCGCAAGCAGGTGCTGACCTGCTCGTGGTGCCGGCTGCGTTCACGTGGACCACTGGCAGCGCCCATTGGGAGGTGCTGCTGCGTGCCCGCGCGATTGAAAACCAGGCCTTTGTATTGGCCGCGGCGCAAGGCGGCCGGCACGAGAATGGCCGCCGCACCTGGGGCCAGAGCCTGGTGGCCGACCCCTGGGGCAAGGTGCTGGAGGCACTGCCGGATGGGGCCGGCATGGTCCTGGCGGACGCCGACCCGGCGCGGCTGGACGAGGTGCGGCGCCAGTTGCCGGCGCTTTCGCACCGGGTTTTTTAGCCTCTGCCGGGCTCGCCAACGTAAATTTCGACGCGGCGGTTCTGTGCCCGGCCTTGTGCCGTATCGTTGCTGGCCACCGGCTGGTGCGAGCCATGGCCTTCGATACGGATGCGCGCCGGGTCCACACCGCGCGCGGCCAGGTAGCTGCGCGTGCTGGCGGCGCGGTCCACCGACAGCGGGTCGTTCACGGCGTCGCTGCCGGTGCTGTCGGTGTGGCCGACGATGCGCACCTCGGTGTGTGGGTTGTCGCGCAGGCCCTGGGCGAACTGGTCCAGCAGCGGGCGGAAGGCACCGCGAATGTTGCTGCTGTTCGTATCGAAGGAAATATCGCTCGGAATCTCCAGGCGCAGCTGGTTGTCGGCCGTCTGCGTCACGCCGACGCCAGTGCCGCGGGTCGCCTGCTCCATGCTGCGGCGCTGGTTTTCCATGTTGCGTGACCAGATATAGGTGCCCAGCGCTCCTACGCCCGCGCCCAGCACGGCGCCGGTGCCTGCGCTGCCGCCGGTGGCTGAGCCAATGACTGCGCCGGCGAGCGCGCCGACGCCTGCGCCGGTGGCCGTGCGGCGCTGGGTGTCGTCCATATTGGCGCAGCCGGTGATGAGGAGCGCGGTGGCGGCGGCGGCGAGGATTCGGGAATGGTGCATGTCGGAACTCCTTGGCAAATACAGGAAAAGGCCCACCCCCGCGTGGGCAGCAGGCTGGCTTTTCATTGTTTTCCAAGGCGCCTGGCGCCGCAGCGGCGTCAGCGGCCGTGTCGCTGTAGGACGCGGGCGACGGTGTCAGGCGGCGGGCGGTGGGGGTTCCGAGGGCGGCGGCGCCTTGGCGGTTGCTTTCTCGCCGCTGTCTTCCTTGTGCTGCCGCGGCGGTTCGCCGCGCGGCCGCCCCGAAAACATCGTCCACCAGACAATGAGCAGCAGCGCCACCATGGCGCCGAACGCCTCAAGCAAAATAACTCCCATGAATGTCACACTCCTGCGCCGTGCGCTCCTGGCCCTGATTGTAGGAAGCCTGGCGGCTTGCGCCAGTCGGCCCGCGCCAGAGCCCACGCCCGCCGGGCCACCGATCGCCGAAGTGGCGCCCCTTCCCGGAGAGCCGGCCGCCTTGCCGGCGCCGCTTGCCCAGCCGCGCAGCCACTGGGTGCCGGTGCATTGGGGCGCGCTGCCCGGCTTCTCGGACGATGCCCTGTACGAAGCCTGGAACGCCTGGATCAAAAGCTGCGAGCGCCCCGCGCCGGTATTCGCCCCGCTGTGCAGCGAGGTGCGCCAGCTCAGTATTGCCAGCCCCGAAGAGCAGCGTGCCTGGATGGTCGCGCGCCTGCAGCCCTACCGGGTCGAAGCGCCGGGTGGTGGGGGCGAGGGCCTGCTGACCGGGTATTTCGAGCCCGAATACGACGCCGCCCGTGTGCCCGGCAATGGCTTCTCGGTGCCGCTGTATGCGCCGCCGGCAGACTTGGGGCGTCGCCGTCCCTGGTATTCGCGCCAGGAAGTCGACACCCTTCCCCAGGCCCAGGCGGCGCTGGCCGGCCGCGCCATCGCCTGGCTGCGCGATCCGATCGAGGCCATGGTGCTGCACATTCAGGGCTCAGGCCGGCTCAATCTGTTGGAGCCCGACGGCACCCGCCATCTGGTGCGCGTCGCCTACGCCGGGACCAACGATCTGCCGTACCGCAGCATCGGCCGCTGGCTGCTCGACCAGGGCCTGGTGCGCGACGCCACCTGGCCGGGCATCCGCGCCTGGATGGCGCAGAACCCACAGCGGGTGAACGAGCTGCTCTGGGCCAACCCGCGCTACGTGTTCTTCCGTGAAGAGCCCATGGACGCGCTCGACGCCGCCTTCGGCCCACGCGGCGCCCAGGGCGTGCCGCTGACGCCGGGGCGCTCGATTGCGGTGGACAAGGCGAGCATCCCCTACGGCACACCGGTATGGCTGGCCTCGCCCGGGCCGCTCGTGCCGCTCTCGCGCCTGGTGCTGGCGCAAGATACGGGCAGTGCCATCGTCGGCGCGGTGCGGGCCGACTTCTTCTTGGGCTGGGGCGCGCAGGCAGGGAATACGGCGGGTCGCCTCAAGCAGCCGCTGCGCCTGTGGGCGCTGTGGCCGAGGCAGAGAAATTAAGAGTCAAATTGGCCTCCAGCGCTTTGTGCATAAGCGCTGGCAGCTATCAATACAGTAGTTTTTGTTGATGTGGCGTGCTGCGGATTCCGATTTTTGCCGGACTACCGCCCGCCGCCCAGGTGCGACAGCGGCAGGGCGCCACCCGCCTTCACCTCGCCCAGCGAAAAGCTGGTGTGCATGTCTTTCACGTTGGGCAGGTGCAGCAGCACGTCGCGCGCGAATTGCGAAAAGCTGTCCAGATCGCGTGCCACCACCTGCAGCTCGAAAGTGCCGGTGCCGCTGATGTAGTGGCAGGACACCACTTCGGGAATCTGGCGGATGGCCTCTTCCATGGCGCGTGTGACGCCGCCGGTGTTGCGGTCGGCGTCCAGCCGCACAAAGGCCAGCACGCCCAGGCCAATCTTGCGCCGGTCGATTTCGGCCCGGTAGCCCAGGATGAAGCCGGCCTGCTCCAGCGCGCGCACCCGCCGCCAGCAGGGCGCGGCGGAGAGCCCCACGCGCTGCGCCAGTTCCGCATTCGTCAGGCGCGCGTCCTGCTGCAGCTCGCCCAGGATGGCGACATCGAATTTGTCCAAAGTTTCCACAAAGCGCCATGCAAGAGAAAGAACCTTGCTGAACATAGCGCATTTGCAGCATCAAACGCAAACACTTATCGCCAGCACCCCCCTACACTTGTTGCCACAATGGGTGCGTGGCTTTATCTGGCTGTGCCCGCTGCGAACCTTCTCGCGCCACCAGCAGCGAACCCACGAAATCACTGGAGACCAACCCCATGAATGCGCCCCTGCCCGAGCACATCCGCAAAGCCCTCGAAACGGTCAGTCTGGAAGACAAATACACCCTCGGCCACGGCCGCGCCATGATGAGCGGCGTGCAGGCCCTGGTGCGCCTGCCCATGCTGCAGCGCCAGCGCGATGCGGCCGTGGGGTTGAACACCGCCGGCTTCATCAGCGGCTACCGCGGCAGTCCGCTGGGCACTTACGACCAGGCGCTGTGGGCGGCCAAAAAGCATTTGGCCGAAAACCATATCGTCTTCCAGCCAGGGGTGAACGAAGAACTTGGCGCCACGGCGGTGTGGGGCACGCAGCAGCTCGATCTGTACCCGCAGAGCAAAAAATACGACGGCGTCTTCGGCATCTGGTACGGCAAAGGCCCGGGCGTGGACCGCTGTTCCGACGTGTTCAAGCACGCCAACATGGCTGGCACGGCCCGGCACGGCGGCGTGATCGCCATTGCCGGCGACGACCACATCAGCAAGAGCAGCACGGCGCCGCACCAGAGCGACCATATCTTCAAGGCCTGCGGCACGCCGGTGTTTTTCCCGAGCAATGTGCAGGACATCCTGGACATGGGACTGCACGCCTTTGCCATGAGCCGCTTTTCCGGCGTGTGGTCCGGCATGAAGACGATTCAGGAGGTGGTGGAGTCGTCCAGCAGCGTCTCGGTGGACCCGGACCGCGTGAAGATCGTGCTGCCCGAAGACTTCGTGATGCCGCCCGGCGGCCTGCACATCCGCTGGCCCGACGCGCCGCTGGAGCAGGAAGCGCGCCTGATGGACTACAAGTGGTACGCGGCGCTGGCCTATGTGCGTGCCAACAAGCTCAACTACAACGTCATCGAAGGCCCGCATGACCGCTTCGGCATCATCGCCAGTGGCAAGGCCTACAACGACACGCGCCAGGCGCTGGTCGACCTGGGTCTTCATGATGACACCTGCCGCCAGCTCGGCATCCGCGTGCACAAGGTCAACGTGGTCTGGCCGCTGGAGGCCACCATCACGCGCGACTTCGCCAAGGGGCTGCAAGAAATCCTGGTGATCGAGGAAAAGCGCCAGGTCATCGAGTACCAGATCAAGGAAGAGCTCTACAACTGGCGCCCCGACGTGCGCCCCACGGTACTGGGCAAATTCGACGAGGCCGAGGGCGAGAACGGGCAGGGCGGTGAATGGTCCATGCCCAACCCCAGCCAGAACTGGCTGCTGCGCGCCAAGGCCGACCTGACGCCGGCGATCATCGCCAAGGCGATTGCCAAGCGCCTCAAAAAACTCGGCGTACCCGAAGATGTGGTGGCCCGCATGGACAGCCGCCTGGCCATCGTGGAAGCACGCGAGCGCGCGCTGGCCGCACCCAAAGCCGACACCGGCGACCGCGCCCCGTGGTTCTGCAGCGGCTGTCCGCACAACACCAGCACCCGCGTGCCCGAGGGCTCGCGCGCCGTGGCCGGCATCGGCTGCCACTACATGACGGTGTGGATGGACCGCTCCACCAGCACCTTCACGCAGATGGGCGGCGAGGGCGTCACCTGGGTGGGCCAGGCGCCGTTCACCAAGGACGCGCATGTGTTTGCCAACCTGGGCGACGGCACGTACTTTCACAGCGGGCTGCTGGCGATCCGCCAATCCATTGCCGCCGGCGTGAACGTCACCTACAAGATTCTCTACAACGACGCGGTTGCCATGACGGGCGGCCAGCAGATTGGCGAGCGGCCCGAGGGCCACTCGGTGCTGCAGATCATGAACAGCGTGAAGTCCGAAGGCGCGGTCAAGATCGTTATCGTCACCGACGAGCCCCAGAAGTACGACGGCGCGCCGCTGGCGGCCGGCGTCACGGTGCACCACCGCGATGAATTGGACCGTATCCAGCGCGAGCTGCGCGAAATCAAGGGCTGCACGGTGCTGATCTACGACCAGACCTGCGCCACCGAAAAGCGCCGGCGCAGGAAGCGCGGCAAGCTCGCCACGCCCGCCAAGACGGTGTTCATCAACGAGCTGGTGTGCGAGGGCTGCGGCGACTGCTCGGTCCAATCCAACTGCCTGTCGGTGGAACCGGTCGAAACCGAGTTTGGCCGTAAGCGCAGGATCAACCAGAGCACCTGCAACAAGGACTACTCCTGCGTCAACGGCTTTTGCCCGAGTTTTGTCACCATCGAGGGCGGTTCGCTCAAGAAGCCGAAGAAGCAGGCCAAAGCCGATGCGGCCGCACTGCCCCCGGTGCCCGAGCCGGTGCTACCGAATGCGGAGCAGCCCTGGGGCATCGTGGTGGGCGGCGTCGGCGGCACGGGCGTCATCACCATCGGCTCGCTGCTGGGCATGGCGGCGCACCTCGACGGCAAGGGCGTGGTCACGCAGGATGCCGGTGGCCTGGCGCAAAAGGGCGGCGCCACCTGGAGCCATGTGCAGATCGCCAACCGGCAGGACAGCATCCACACCACCAAGGTCGATATCGCCAAGGCCGATCTGGTCATTGGTTGCGACGCCATCGTGGCGGCGAACCCGGCCAGCCTGGCCGTGATGCAGCCGGATCGGACCTTTGTTGCGCTCAATACGCACAGCACGCCCACGGCCGCCTTCGTCACCAACCCGCAGTGGCAGTTTCCGGGTGTGGCGTGCGAGAGCGCTATCGCGGCGGCAGTCGGCAGCGAGCTGGTGGGCACCTTCGACGCCGAGCGCGTCGCCACGCAGATGCTGGGCGACAGCATCTACACCAACCCGCTGATGCTGGGCTACGCCTGGCAGAAGGGCCGGGTGCCGCTCTCGCACGCGGCGCTGATGCGCGCCATGGAGCTCAACGGTGTGCAGGTGGCCAACAACCAGTCCGCTTTCGAGTGGGGCCGGCGCTGTGCGCACGACCTGGCGGCGGTGCAGGCGCTGTTGGCTCCGGCGCAGGTGATTGAATTCGTCAAGAAACCCACGCTGGCGAGCGTGGTGGCGCGGCGCGTGGAGTTCCTCACGGCCTACCAGAACGCAGCCTATGCGGGCGACTACCAGGCCTTCGTCGCCAAGGTTCAAGCAGCAGAGGAAAAGCTGGGCGGCACGCGCCTTGCGGAAGCCGTGGCGCGCTATTTGTTCAAGCTCATGGCCTACAAAGACGAGTACGAAGTCGCGCGCCTGCATACCGACCGCAGCTTCACCGACAAAATCGCCGGTATGTTCGAGGGCGACTACAAGGTGGTGCACCACCTGGCACCGCCTTTGCTGGCCAAACGCAATGACAAGGGCGAACTCGTCAAGCAAAGCTATGGCCCGTGGATGCGCAAGGCCTTTGGCGTGCTGGCCCGGTTCAAGGGCCTGCGCGGCAGCGTGCTCGACCCGTTTGGCTACAGCCAGGAGCGCCAGACCGAGCGCGCGCTGATTGGCGAGTACCGTGCCTGCATCGATGAGCTGCTGGCCAAGCTCAGCGGCGAGAATCTGGCGCTGGCCGTGGAAATCGCCAGTATTCCGGAGGACATTCGCGGCTACGGCCACGTGAAAGACCGCCATCTGAGCGCCGCGCGTGCCAAGTGGAGCGCGCTGATGGCGCGCTGGCGCACGCCAGGGGCCGAACAGAAGCTCGCGTGAGACAATCCTATATTGATAGCTAATAGCGCATGCTGCATAAGCGCTAGAGGCTGTTTTCTATTAAAAATAATCCGTAGAGGCTCACTCAAAGCGGGCCGTAAACCGCACGCTGCCCCCGCCCAAAGCGGGCCGCATACAATGGCGCGCTTGCGGTTTAGCCGCCTTTCTTGCGCCCGCAGCTTCAGTGCAGCGTGTCTGCCATCCGTTTTCCTTGGAGTTTTCCTGT
The DNA here is from genome assembly GCF_059424465.1 of Simplicispira sp. GW247-4R2A. NCBI lineage: Bacteria > Pseudomonadati > Pseudomonadota > Betaproteobacteria > Burkholderiales > Comamonadaceae > Simplicispira > Simplicispira sp. GW247-4R2A. The sequence continues at coordinate 14,617 of NZ_JBWKZM010000022.1, forward strand.
GTTCATTTCTTCTGCCTTTGCCCAGACCGCGCCGGCCGCCGCCGCCGGTGGCGACATGATGTCCACGCTCACCGGCATGCTGCCGCTGGTGCTGATGTTCATCGTGCTGTACTTCGTGATGATCCGCCCCCAGATGAAGCGCCAGAAGGAGCACCGCGCCATGGTGGAAGCCGTCGCCAAGGGCGACGAAGTGGTGATCGGCGGCGGTATGCTGGGCCGCATCACGCGCCTGTCCGAGCAGTACCTGCATGTGGAGATTGCCAGCGGCGTCGAGGTGCAAGTTCAGCGCGCTTCACTGGTGCAAGTGCTGCCCAAGGGAACGCTGAAGTAATTTTGGTCTCTCACTGGCGCGCACAGCCAGTGCGAGCGGCGCGACGCAGCTGCGTCGCGCCTTTTCTTTTGTTTCCGCGTAGGGACGCCCGAACATGAACCGTTTTCCGATCTGGAAATACGCCATCCTGGTGGTGGCCCTGCTGGTAGGCGTGATCTACACCCTGCCGAACTTTTTTGGTGAAGCCCCTGCGGTGCAGGTGTCGTCTGCCAAGTCAACCATCAAGGTCGATGCGGCGGTCGAAGAGCGGGTGCGCGAAGCGATCAAGGCAGCCGGTGTCACCACCGACCTGCTGCAGCTCGAAGGCGCGTCGGTGCGGGCGCGCTTCGATACACCGGACAACCAGCTCAAGGCCAAGGACGCCATTGAGAAAGCCCTGGTTCCCGATCCGCAGGACCCGGCGTACATCGTCGCGCTGAACCTGGTGTCGCGCTCGCCCGCCTGGCTCTCGGCGATCCATGCTGCGCCCATGTACCTGGGCCTGGACCTTCGCGGCGGCGTGCACTTCATGCTGCAAGTGGACATGCAGGCTGCGCTGACCAAGAAGGCCGAGTCCTATGCAGGCGATCTGCGCTCCTCCATGCGGGACAAGAACATCCGCCACGGCGGCATCTCGCGCGAAGGCCAGAACATTGAGATTCACCTGCGCGACGAAGCCACGCTGACGGCGGCGCGCAACCTCATTGCCGACCAGTTCCCGGATTTGCAGACCTCGGTCAGCCAGGATGCCGATGGTGGACAGCTGCTGCGCGCCAGCATCAAGCCCGAGGCGACGCGCCGCGTGCAGGAGCAGGCACTCAAGCAGAACATCACCACGCTGCACAACCGCATCAACGAGCTGGGCGTGGCCGAGCCGGTGATCCAGCAGCAGGGTCTTGACCGCATCGTCGTGCAACTGCCCGGCGTGCAGGACACTGCCAAGGCCAAGGAGATTCTGGGCCGCACGGCCACGCTGGAAGTGCGCATGGTGGACGAAGGCACCGAGGCGCGTGCCGCCGAAATCGGCCGCGGTGCGGTGCCGTTTGGCGATGAGAAATACCTGGACCGCAACGCCCAGGCGGTGATCGTCAAAAAGCAAGTGGTGCTGACCGGCGAAAATCTGACCGATGCTCAGCCGGGGTTTGACGGCCAGACGCAGGAGCCCACCGTCAACCTGACGCTGGACGCCAAGGGCTCGCGCATCTTCAAGGACATCACGCGCGAGAACGTCGGCAAGCGCATGGCCATCGTGCTGTTTGAAAAGGGCAAGGGCGAGGTCGTGACGGCGCCCGTCATCCGCTCGGAAATCGGCGGCGGCCGGGTGCAGATATCGGGGCGCATGACCACCATGGAAGCCAACGACACAGCGCTGCTGCTGCGTGCCGGTTCGCTGGCCGCGCCCATGGAAATCATTGAAGAATTCACCATTGGCCCGAGCCTGGGCGCTGACAACATTGCACGCGGTATCCACAGCGTGGTCTGGGGCATGCTGGCCATCGTGGTGTTCATGTGCTTTTATTACATGCTGTTCGGCGTGTTCTCCAGCATTGCGCTCTCGGTCAACATCCTCATGCTGCTGGCCGTGCTGTCCATGTTGCAGGCGACGCTCACGCTGCCCGGCATTGCCGCCATGGCGCTGGCGCTGGGCGTGGCGATTGATTCGAACGTGCTGATCAACGAGCGCATCCGCGAAGAATTGCGCGAAGGTGCGTCACCGCAGATGGCGATCCACACCGGCTACGAGCGCGCCTGGGCCACCATCCTCGACTCCAACGTGACGACGCTGATTGCCGGCTTGGCGCTGCTCGCCTTCGGCTCCGGCCCGGTGCGCGGCTTTGCCGTGGTGCACGTGCTCGGGATTCTGACCAGCATGTTCTCTGCGGTGTTTTTCTCGCGCGGCCTGGTGAACCTGTGGTACGGCGGCAAGAAGCGGCTCAAAAGCCTGTCGATCGGTCAGATCTGGAAGCCAGAGGCGAGCGGAACTTCCGTTGCTTCAGTGAAATAAGGGAACTGTCATGGAATTTTTAGTTCCAGCGTCACATGCGCTCAGCGCATATGAGCCTTCTCTGAAAACTCCAATTAAGGAATAGAAATCATGGAGTTTTTCCGCATCAAGAAAGACATCCCTTTCATGAAGCACGCGTTGATTTTCAACGCGATCTCCTTCATCACTTTTGCTCTGGCGGTGTTCTTCCTGTTCTCGCGCGGCCTGCACCTGTCGGTGGAGTTCACCGGCGGCACGGTCATGGAGGTGGCCTACAGCCAGCCTGCCGATCTGGCGACGGTGCGCAAGGCCGTGTCCGATCTGGGCTATCAGGACGTCCAGGTGCAGAACTTTGGCACCGCGCGCGACGTGATGATTCGCCTGCCGGTGCAAAAAGGCGTGACCTCTGCGCAGCAAAGTGAGCGCGTGATCACGGCCCTCAAAGCCACCGATCCGCAGGTGACGCTGCGCCGCAACGAGTTTGTCGGCCCTCAGGTGGGCGACGAACTGGTCAAAGGCGGCTTGATGGCGCTGGGCATGGTGGTGCTGGGCATCGTCATCTACCTGGCGTTTCGTTTCGAATGGAAATTTGGCGTGGCGGGCATCATCGCCAACCTGCACGACGTCGTCATCATTCTTGGTTTTTTTGCCTTCTTCCAGTGGGAGTTCTCGCTCTCGGTGCTGGCGGCGGTGCTGGCCGTGCTGGGCTATTCGGTGAACGAGTCGGTGGTGATATTTGACCGGATCCGTGAGGCCTTCCGGCGTTTTCGCAAGATGAATACGCACGAGGTGATCGACCACGCAATCACCAGCACCATGAGCCGCACCATCATCACCCACGCTTCGACCGAAGCGATGGTGCTCTCGATGTTCTTCTTTGGTGGTCCGAGCCTGCACTACTTTGCCCTGGCGCTCACCATCGGCATCCTGTTTGGCATCTATTCCTCTGTTTTCGTGGCGGCCGCCATCGCCATGTGGCTCGGCGTCAAGCGCGAGGATCTCATTAAGTCGACGCGCAGCGAAACCGACCCCAACGACCCGAACGCCGGCGCAGTGGTCTGAAAACATCATGGCCCGCCGGTGGGCTGTTGCCTTAGAGACTTTTGGGGTGGGTGCCGGGCCCGCATACCAACGCGGCGCCGGACTTCCGTACTAATATCCGGCTATGCAGACGCCACGGGCTCCGGCCGCTTCTTCTCGCAGACTCGCGCGCATGGCGCGAGAGCGCTGGGGCGATATTCTCGCCGGTGGCGCTCCGGGGTTGGACAAGGCAGCGGCAGATTTTTTTGCTGCATTAATGGACCAGGTGGGTACCCAGCGCGAGCGCCAGGCGCGGCGCGATGCCTGGCAGGGTTACCAGGACAAGCGCAAGGATTGGCTGCTGGAATTGGGGCTGGTATTGCGTGCCCCGCAGGATGCGCCCCTCGCAGCGGCGCCCCCTGCGCCGCGCTCAGCCTTCACCGTCGACGCCAGCCTGGAACTGGTGGGCGACGATGTGGTGGAAAACAAGATCATTGCCTCGCGCATCGCGCTTACGGTGATGGAAGAGGTGGCGACCGAATTCGACGCCTTGCGCCTGCGCATGCGCTCGCTTGAGCAAACCGAACTGGCTCCTACGGACATGCTGCGTCCTGAGGCCGTCAGCCTGAAACTGGTGGAAGCCTGGCTCAAGGTTGGATTGTCGCGCGACGACCTCCAAATGGCGGTCGAGCCGCTGCAAAGGGCCATGGCTGCACTCCTGCAGTCGGGTTATCAGGCCTGCAACAAGCTCCTGGCCGACCAGGGCGTGCAGGCGCAACAGGAAATGCGGGTGCGTATTGCTGCGCGCCCAAGCGGTTCAGGCACTTCGAGCTATGGCGACTCTGGCAGTTCGGGCGGAGGCTTGGCCTCGCATGCGCTGCAGCAATCGCGCCAATCGTTGCAGTCGAGCCGCTCCGGTAGGCCACACTCCGGCCCCTCAGCGTATCCCCATTCCGGCGGCTACTCTGGCGCGCCCATGGGTGGGTTTGATGCCGCGGCCACGCCGCTGCTGCGTGCCAGGCAAAGGGCGCAGGGCGTCATGGTGCAGTTGCGGCGCCTGTTGGCGCCAGCCATGGGCGGGGTCGACTTGTCCCAGGCGCCGCCGGCCTCTGTCGCGCTGGCGCACGCGCTGGCGGCCCACCGCGTGCAGGCTGACGTCTACTACAGCACCATGGGCGCCGTCGTGGAGGACTACAGCCCTGCAGCGGTCGTTCAATTGGCTGGCGCGGTACGTGAGCGCTCGGCAGAATTCAAGAAAAAGGCCGAAACCGATAGCGAAAAAGCCATCATCGAAGTGGTGGCGCTGATGTTCCAAAGCATTCTGTCCGAAGACCGTATTCCGTCTGCAATCCGCGTCTGGTTCGCGCGCCTGCAGGTGCCGGTGCTGCGGGTTGCTCTGGCCGAGCCCGAATTTTTCAGCAATACCGATCACCCGGCGCGCAAGCTGATTGACCGCATGGGCGCGGTGGCGCTTGGCTTTGATTCGGCGTCGATCACCGGCAGTGCGCTGGAGGCCGAGGTCCGGCGTGTCGTGCAGGTGATCGAGCAGTATCCCGAAACCGGTCGCCGTGTGTTCCAGCTCGTGCACGATGAGTTTGAGAAGTTTCTGGCCAAACACCTCACTGAAAAACAGCGAACCAACCAACTCGTTAGTGTGGCGCAGCAGGTGGAGCAGCGGGAAACCCTGGCCATCAAATACACCATTGAGCTGCGCACCATGCTCAGCGACATGCCGGTGCGTGACGAGGTACGCGAGTTTCTGTTCAAGACCTGGGCGGAAGTCCTGGCGTTGTCCGCTGTGCGCCATGGCGCACAGCACGCCGAAACCGCGTCGTTCAAGCGCACTGCAGCAGACCTGGTCTGGGCCTCTAGCGCCAAGCCCAATCGCGGCGAGCGCGCGCAGGTCATTGCGGCGCTGCCGGATATCCTCCATCGATTGCGCGAAGGGCTTGCGCTGGTGGGCGTGGCCGGAGAAGCGCAAGATGCGCAAATCAAAGTGCTGACCGACACCCTGGCCGAAGCTTTTCTGTCCAAGACCGCCGCCATTCCGCTCGAGCTCATTGAAGCGATGGCGCGGCGACTGGCCAATGTTGAAGAGTTTCTTGGCGACGCTGTGCTGGGAGAACTGCCGCTCGATGCCGAGCACATTGAGTTGATGACGGGTATAGACGCCAGTGCCATTCACGTGATTGCCGACAATGGTGCTCCCGTGGACGAAGCGATGGTGGCCTGGGCCCAGGAACTGGAGCCAGGCGACTGGTTCACCCTCGACCACAGTGGGGCCAGCGCCCAGGTGCAATATGCTTGGCACAGCCGGCACAAGCAGTTGCATTTGTTCGTATCGACCGACAGCATCAGCTACCTGATCCAGCTGCACCGGCTGGGCGCATACCTGCAGTCAGGTTTGCTGGTGGCTCGGGATGAAGAAGGTTTGACTGTGCGCGCCACACGCGATGCACTGGCCAAACTGGATGCAAACCCGGAACGTTTGCTGGAGTAATTCCGGTTCTAAATCAAGCCATTGCTTTGTCGGCTTCACTTCGCCGAAGCCTGCACTGCCTGCATTTCGCCTTCGTGCAGTCGACTGATTGAGAAACGGAATATTTCGGGTCTTGCGGGCGTCAGGCCCGTACCAGCCTCTGGAAAAGGCCCCCAGGCAGGCGCGTGAGTTCCCCCGCCAGTTCGAGTTCCAGCAGTTGCACCTGAAGGCTTGCCGTGTCCATTCCGGTACGTGCCTGCAGAGCATCAAGGCCGACCGGATCAAAACCCAGGGCTTCCACCAAAGCGCCTTCAGCCAGCTCTGGCACTGGTGCGGTTGAACCAGATGCTGCGCCTTTGCTGAGGGGGAATTCCTCCAGCACGTCGGCCACGGTTTCCACGAGTTTGGCGCCCTCTTTGATGAGGGCATGGCAACCCCGTGATTGCACGGCGTGGATGGAGCCCGGAATCGCAAATACTTCGCGGCCCTGTTCCACGGCCATACGGGCCGTGATGAGCGAGCCCGAAGCGGGCGCAGCCTCCACCACCAGGACGCCGTGCGAGAGCCCGGAAATGATGCGGTTGCGGCGCGGAAAATTGGCCGCCACTGGGGGTGTTCCCAAAGGGTATTCGCTGATCAGCAAGCCATGGGCTGCAATGCGCCGCGCAAGCTCCAGGTGGCGCGAAGGGTAGACGCGGTCGAGCCCCGTGCCGACAACAGCTACTGTGGCAGGGTTGTCCGATTCAACACCTGCCTCCAATGCCCCCTCGTGCGCCGCTGCATCGATGCCCAAAGCCAAGCCGGAGACAATGCTCAAGCCCCCTTGCCGCAAAGCGTGCGCAAATTGCTGTGTCGTCTCGCGGCCTTGGGGGGTCGGGTTGCGGCTGCCAACGATGGCCAGGCTGGTTTCGCGCTGCATGCAGGAGGCCTGTGCGTGCAGGAAGCGCTCCGCACCCATCAGGTACAGCATCAAAGGCGGGTCTTCAATTTCCAGCAGGGCCGATGGGTACAAAGGATGGCCCAGCGGCGCAAGGGCACGCCACACACTGGATTCCCCCGATGCAGACAGCCAATTCCAGGTGGCATCCAGCAGAGCCGAGTGCCGTTCGGACACCTGGAGCAGCGCTGCCGCCTTTGCCGGCGTGACGCACTGCAGCCAAGCTGCCTGGCTTTGCGAGAAGATCGCTTGGGGGCTGCCAAAGGCCGCCAACAGGCGGCGTGCTGCTGCGTTGCCTAGGCCATGTGAGTGGCCAAGGCGCAACCAGGCGGCGAGCTCATCGCGAGGCATGGCCGCCGGCGGCATAGGCAGCGCCGCCATTGCCTCAACGTGGATTGATCAGGAGGTCACCTACGCGCACGGTGTTGTGCACATCAAGAATGAGTGCATAGGACACGCGGTCAAACGTACGGAACACCATGGCCATGCCATTTTTTTCGTGTGGCAGTCTGATCATGGTCTTGGCTTCGTCTGTGGTGTCCTTCATGCGCTGGCCGGCAGTCAGTAGTTGCAGCACGTGGCCACTTTCAATGCCATCCTGCCGACCGACGTTGATGGCCACGACCTGGTTTTGAGCCGCATTGACCAAGGACGATGCACCGTAAATGGAAACCACGCGCGCGTTGACTTCTTGTCCCGGTGCGTGGGGCACGTAGCTCATGAAGCCGCGCGTCGCCGCAGGCAGTAGGCGGTCGCCCGCGCGCACTTCTTCGCGAGTGCTGAGGATATCCACCGTTGCCGGAACATAGTCGGACGTGGCACCACCTTTGCCATTCGGAGTGTCTTCGATGGATTCACCACGAACCAGTTCAGCTTTGCCCACGAATTGGGCTTCATAGCCCAGAATTTCACCTGTTCCAGGGTCCTTCAGTGCCACAGCATTGCGGTAAATGCCGAAGTAGCGGGGTTCGCCGGGTGCAATCTCGAGTGGTTTGACCATGTCACCGCGGGCATAGGCACGGTCGCCAGCAGCCATCAGCACGCGATCGTCCACCGTGGCGACGATGCGCGGCGCTTGTTCCAGCGTATTGGCCTCCACGACCTGAGGCTCGACGAGGAAGGGCTCTATCAGGTTGGGCTGCAAGGTGGGCAAGGCGCTGTCGGCGAGGCTCTCGGTGCGCGTACGGGGCGAAACGCGTACTTCCTCGGGTTGGCCAGGAAGGCCCGAACGTAGGCGCGCAAACCCGCCGGTCTTGTCCAGATACAGCGTCTGGCCGGGGAAAATCAGGTGGGGGTTGGCAATGCTCTGCAGATTCATACCCCAGAGTTCGGGCCAGCGCCAAGGCTTGCGCAGGTACATGCCGGAGATCGCCCAAAGGGTGTCGCCACGCTTGACCATGTAGACATCGGGAGCATTGGGCGCCAGGTCGGCAACTGGCACACCCTGCTTGGCAACCTGCTGAGCCGTTGCGCGCTGGACGGGTGTAACGGGATAATTCTGTGCCCACGCAGCAGGCGGCGCGCCAAGCGCAGCCACAAGCAGCGCCACAGCGCCACCGGCGGTGCGAAGAATGCCCTGGCGTGCGGCGTGCTTAGTCGTGTTTCCTTGCATGGTTCCCTGCCCCCTCGCTGGTGCCGTCGCCTCCCCAGAACGTTGGAAAAGCGCAGCCAAAGACGTTACAAATCAACTGAGATTCTCTGCTCAAGCCCTTGATTGGGCAATGATTATTGGACCAGCAGGCTGCGTGCGAAGGAAAAAGTGGCGAAAATAGCGACATCCTTCCCTATTGACCATGGCGATTCTTCCTATTCTCTGTTATCCCGATCCGCGCCTTCACACCATAGCCAAACAGGTGGAGGCCGTGGACGAACGCATACGCCAACTGACCCAGGATATGCTGGATACCATGTACGAAGCGCACGGCATCGGCTTGGCGGCTACCCAGATCAATGTGCATGAGCGGATTGTCGTTATTGACGTGTCAGAAGAGCGCAACCGCCCGCTGATTCTCATCAACCCCGAGATTCTGTGGGCCAGCGACGAAAGGCTGGTGGGAGACGAGGGGTGTCTCTCGGTGCCCGGCATTTACGATGGTGTGGAGCGTTCTGTGCGGGTGCACGTGCGCGCGCTGGATGCGCAAGGCAAAGAAGCGACAATCGAAGCAGAAGAATTGCTGGCCGTGTGCATTCAGCACGAAATGGACCATTTGCTCGGCAAGGTATTTGTGGAATATTTATCTCCTCTGAAACGCAATCGCATTCGCTCGAAAATGCTCAAGCGCCAACGCGAAGATCTCTTATGAGCGCACTTCGCACGTTGCGAACCTGGGGCGCTGCTTGTGGGCTGGCCGCCCTGCTCGCCGCCTGCGCTTCGGTCGGCACGCCGGCGCCCGGCGCCACGCGCGAACAGGTGTACAGCCGCTGGGGAGAGCCGCGTGCGAGCTACGCACTGCCTGACGGCCAGCGTCTGTTCTACCGCCGCAAACCGGGCGAGCTCGAGCGGCTCGATTTTGATGCCGCCGGGCGCCTGACTGCCATGGAGCAGGTTTTCACCGCCGCGCGCTTTCGCGCTCTGGCGCAGGGACATTGGGACGCCGCCGAGGTGCAGCGCAGCTTCGGTCCGCCGGAGCGCCGCATGGCTGCAGGCGAGAATCAGAAAGAGAGCAGTTCCGTCTGGGTCTATTCCTGGCTGGACTTCGGCACGTGGCGGCTCGCTCGGGTCCGCATGAACGGTGCGGGTGCCGTACAAGGCGTGGAATTTACAGACGACCCTCTGGCTGACGATCGCTACCGCTAACGGCGCGTCCAGCCCTTCTGCGTCGGCGCGCTCTGCAGGCGCGCTTGCTGCTTTCCATCTGTTGCCCATGAATGTGATTTTCGCTGGTACACCGGAATTTGCCCGCCAGGCGCTGGACGCTATTTTGGCGGCCGGTTTTTCCGTCCCTCTGGTGCTGACGCAGCCTGACCGGCCTGCGGGGCGCGGCCTCAAGCTTGCGCCTTCGCCCGTCAAGCAACTGGCGCAGACGCGGGGCGTGGCGGTGGCGCAGCCGCGGGGGCTGCGTCTCGATGGGCGCTTTGCTGAAGATGCGGCGCAGGCGCGCGCGGCCATCGAGGCCAGTCAGCCCGACGTGCTGGTGGTAGCGGCCTATGGCTTGATACTGCCGCAGTGGGTGCTTGATGCGCCCCGCCATGGCTGTATCAATATCCATGCCAGCCTGCTGCCGCGCTGGCGCGGCGCGGCGCCCATTCACCGCGCCATCGAGGCCGGCGACCCGGAGACTGGCATCACGCTGATGCAGATGGATGCGGGGCTCGATACCGGCGACATGCTCGCGTGTCGGCGTGTCGCGATTGCGCCGGACGACACCACGGCAAGCCTGCACGACCGCCTGGCTGCGCTGGGCGCGCAGATGGTCGTCGAGGCGCTGGCACAGCTGGCGCACGGGCCGCTGGCACGCACGCCGCAACCGTCAGAGGGCGTGAGCTATGCGCACAAGATCAGCAAGGCCGAGGCGCGGATTGACTGGAGCCAGCCGGCCGTCGTGATTGCGCGGCGTGTGCGTGCCCTGCTTCCCGCACCGGGCGCCTTCACGCAGATCGGGGACGATGCTATCAAAGTGTTAGATTGTGAAATTGATAGCAATAATATCAATCAGGACAAGCGCTACGGCCATATTTTGTCTGTAACTGACGCTGGTGTGACGGTCGCTTGTGGCGAAGGCTCCTTGCGCTTGACGCGCCTGCAGCGCGCGGGCGGGCGGGCGCTGGCAGCGCGGGATTTTGTGCGCGGCCATGCGCTGCAGCCGGGCATGCAGTTCACCAGTGCGGAACCGAATGGGGCCGCGCCTTGAGCTTGTCGCGGCTGGCGGCACAGCTGCGCCAACCGGCGTTTCGCGATGGCGTGGTGGATTTGATTGGGCCGGCCGTGGGCGTTGGTGCCTGGGGACTTGTGACGGGCGTGGCCATGGTCAAGAGCGGCATGAGCGTGTGGCTGGCGCTGCTGATGTCGCTCGTTGTCTATGCCGGAAGCGCCCAGCTCTCGGTCATCCCTTTGCTGGCGGTCGGTGCGCCTTTGTGGGTCGTGTGGCTCACGGCGACTTGCGTCAACCTGCGTTTCGTGATCTTCAGCACCTTGTGGCGCGGCTACTTTCAGGCGCAGCCCTTGGTTCAACGCCTGGCCATTGGTTACTTCAGCGGCGATGTGATCTTCGTCGCCTTCATGAAGCGCTTTCCACGCGTGGAGCCGGCGCCTGAGCAACTGCCGTATTTCTGGGGCGCTGCCTCGCTCAACTGGCTGGCCTGGCAAATTCCGTCGGTGGCAGGCATCTTGCTGGCAAATGCGATACCGCTCTCGTGGGGGCTCGGCTTTGCGGGTGTGTTGGCCATCCTGGGCGTGCTGCTCTCACTGCTGGTAGACCGTGCAACCGGGGTGGCGACCGCCGTGGCCGCCGCTGCTGCCGTGGCTGCCTGGGCACTACCGCTCAAGCTCAATATCTTGGTCGCGGTCGTTGCTGCCGTGGCGGCCGGTCTCGCCATGGAGTCGGGCGAACGCCATGCACGCCAGAATGCCTTGCGCCGCCGTGCTGCCGGGGAGCAGAAGCGATGAGCGCCGAAAATTTGTATGGACTCGCCGCCATCGCCGGCTTGGCCCTCGTCACCCTCATCGCGCGCACGTTCTTCATGCTGCCCGAGCGCGAGCTTCCCATGCCCGACTGGCTCAAGCGCGGTCTCAAGTACGCTCCGCTGGCGGCACTCACCGCGGTGATTGCCCCCGAGGTATTGATGACGCAGGGCGCGCTGGTCAACACCCTGCAGGATGCCCGCCTGCCGGCAGTGCTGTGCGCCTGTGCGTACTACTTCTGGCGCCGCGGCATCCTTGGCACCATCGTGGCCGGCATGGCGGTGTATTTGCCGCTGCACATCGGCTGGGGCTGGTAGCGCCGGAAGCATTGCCGGGCGACTGGGTCAGGGAGGCCTGTCAAAGCGGGTGCCTAAAATGTGGCGACTTCCCAGCCATTCTCCAACGCCGTTTTCGGCCTTGAACAGACACCACCATGCACATTCTTCGTTTTTCCGACCTTTGCGCACAAGGCCAGGTCGCCGGCAAGCGCGTCTTCATTCGTGCCGACCTCAATGTGCCGCTGGATGCGAGTGGCCACATTACCGAAGACACCCGCATTCGCGCCTCGGTGCCCTGTATTCGCATGGCCCTCGAAGCGGGCGCGGCTGTGATGGTCACCAGCCACCTGGGGCGGCCAGTGGAAGGGCAATTCAAGCCAGAGGACTCGCTAGCTCCCGTGGCGCGGCGACTGTCGGAACTGCTCGGCCGTGCAGTGCCGCTGCGCGCGGATTGGGTCGGCGGCGTGGCAGTGCAGCCCGGTGAGCTGGTCTTGCTGGAAAACTGCCGCGTCAACCCTGGGGAGAAGAAAAACGACGAGACACTGGCACGCGCCATCGCGGCACTGTGCGATATTTTCGTGAACGATGCTTTTGGCACCGCGCACCGTGCAGAGGCCACCACCTACGGAGTCGCTCAGTACGCGCCTACCGCCTGTGCGGGGCCGTTGCTGGCAGCAGAAATCGACGCATTGACCAAGGCACTGGCGCATCCAGCACGCCCCTTGGCAGCTATCGTCGCCGGGTCCAAGGTGTCCACCAAACTCACGATTTTGAAAAGCCTGGCGGGCAAAGTGGATCAGTTGATCGTGGGGGGTGGCATTGCCAATACTTTCATGCTGGCTGCCGGCTTGCCTATTGGCAAGAGCTTGGCGGAGCCAGGCCTGGTAGACGAAGCACGCGCCGTGATGGCCGCCATGAAGGCAAGAGGAGCCGAGGTGCCCATTCCAACCGACGTGGTGACTGCCAAATCGTTCTCGGCCGAGGCTCCTGCAGCCACCAAGCGCGCTGAAGATGTGCAGGAAGATGACCTGATTCTCGATATTGGCCCTGAAACTGCCAACCACCTTGCGAGCCAGCTGCATCAGGCGGGCACCATTGTGTGGAACGGCCCCGTGGGTGTATTCGAATTTCCCGCGTTTGAAAATGGCACGCGCGTACTCGCCCAGGCCATTGCCGATTCCAAGGCTTTCAGCATTGCCGGTGGTGGCGACACCTTGGCCGCCATTGCCAAATACGGCATTGAAGACCGCGTGGGCTATATCTCGACTGGAGGAGGCGCCTTTTTGGAGGTGCTGGAGGGGCGTACGCTACCGGCATTCGAGATTCTGGAAAAGCGGGCTGCAGAAAAATAACGCACCGCCGTGAAAGACTGTGACAAAAACAACAAGGGGTGTGTAGTTCAGCGCTCTTAGCGCATCTTTTTCTTGTTTTTGTTGAGCCGCGCGCCCAGAATTATTTTGATCCGGGTTGTGGGTGCCAGTTGGCCCGTTGCCCCCGCTTTCATTCGTTAGGAGGGAATCATGGTGTTTTCAAAGGCAATCAGTGCCGCCTTGTTGGCTGGCGCTGTAGCGAGCATGATGGGCTGCGCGACCAAGTCGCCCATTCCGCTTGCGGAGAATTTCGATCTCACCGTGCAACCCAAGGTGCGTTCGGCGGGCCACTGGGACTTGGTGTCCCGCGATGTGGTTTCCCAGACTCTTGCGACGCTTGATAAGTCGGGTATCCCGGCCGGAACCCAAGTTCACGTGGGCTTGCCCCCCAATCCAAGCCAGTTTGATTTGGCGTTTCGCGATTTCCTGATCACGAAATTCGTGCAGAGCGGCGCAAATGTGCAACAAGCACCTGGGCACGGTCTTGAGGTGAGCTACCACGCTCAGGTGGTGCGCCACAACAGCGACAGGCCGCATTTCATTCCTGGTGAATTCACCATGATTACCGCCGGTGTGATGGCCGCTTATGGTTTGCGCCATGAATACATTGATACGCAGCTTGCGGCCGGACTCGGCCTGGCGGCTTTGGCAGATTACGGCGCAAGCGTCAATACAGGCGGCCCTACCAACACCGAGATGGTGCTCACCACTACAGTGACGCGCGGCGGGCAATACGTAGCACGCAAGACCGACGTGTACTATCTTGAGAATGTAGACGCGCCGCTGTTCATGCGGTCGCCGCCTCCCTACCAGAGCGTGAACATGAAGGTGGTGTCGCAATGAAATCCTATGCCCTGTTGACTCTGTGCGCCGGCGCCTTGCTGGCCGGCTGTGCCAACAACGCCGCCCCATTGCGTGTTGAACCTACTTACCAAGAGGCGGCCAGCAGCCAGTTTTTGCTGAGCAGTGCCGATGCCATTGCCAAGTTGACGGCTGGCTTTGATATGCCGGCTGTGAGCGGCGGTCCAGTACTCGTGGCTACGATTGTCAATGTCAATGATCTCAGTCGCTCTGCTCCGCTGGGGCGCACGCTCTCCGAGCAGTACGCCTCGTCGATGGCTGCCAAGGGCTTCAATGTCAAGGAAGTGAAGCTGCGTGGCGATGTATTTGTGAAGGAAGGTGCGGGTGAATTGCTGCTTTCCCGTGAGATCAAGGACATTGCGCGCAGCCACAACGCAGCTCTCGTGCTCGTGGGCACTTATTCGGCAGCAGCGAACTTCACTTATGTGAGTCTCAAGCTTGTGCGTACCGAGGACAGCCGTATTGTGCGTGGCTATGACTATGCGCTGCCCAACGATAGGGATGTGCAGCGACTGCTTCAGGCCGCACGGTAGGCTGGTACGTCGTTTCAAAATGGGCTCCTTCGGGAGCCTTTTTTGTTTTAGCGGGAATGTCGCTCGCTTACCGTCCGGAAGGGCTTTCGATGTAACCGAATTAGTGAGAAAATTGAAACTCAATTACATATTTACCCAGAGAGATTCATATGCCCTTGCGCCGCGCCACCAAAATCGTAGCCACCCTCGGCCCCGCATCTGGCGAGTTGGCCATGTTGGAGAAGATGGTGCTGGCAGGCGTGAATGTGGTTCGACTGAACTTCAGCCACGGGCAGGCGCAAGACCATATTGAGCGTGCCCGCCTTGTGCGCGAGGCGGCCAAACGTGCCGGGCGTGAGGTCGCCATCATGGCGGATCTGCAGGGTCCGAAGATACGGGTTGGCAAATTTTCCGAAGGGCGCGTCATGCTGGAGGAGGGGGCGCCCTTTGTGCTCGATGCGTCGCGTACCGAGCCCGGAGATCAGGCCGGGGTAGGTCTTGACTACAAAGAATTGCCACGGGACACCCGACCGGGCGACGTGCTGTTGCTTAACGACGGCCTGATCGTCCTCGTGGTCGATGCGGTGCGGGGTGAAGCCGTACATACCACCGTGCGAGTGGGCGGGGAGCTGTCCAACAACAAGGGCATTAACAAGCAAGGCGGGGGGTTGACTGCGCCAGCGCTGACGGCCAAGGACATGGAGGATATCCGTACGGCGATGAGCTTTCAGGCCGATTACGTGGCCGTCAGTTTTCCAAAGAATGCGACGGATATGGAAATGGCGCGCCAGTTATGCAACGTGGCAGCGGCGCAGTACCGGCACAAGCCTGGCTTGATAGCGAAGATAGAGCGCGCCGAGGCGATTCCGCGACTGGAAGAGATCCTGCGGGTGAGCGACGGCATCATGGTGGCACGCGGTGATCTCGCGGTGGAAGTGGGCAATGCAGTGGTACCGGCCTTGCAGAAAAAAATGATTCGCATGGCACGCGACATGGACAAACTCGTCATCACCGCGACGCAGATGATGGAGAGCATGATCACCAACGCTTCGCCTACGCGCGCTGAAGTGAGCGATGTGGCCAACGCCGTACTCGATGGAACCGATGCGGTCATGCTCAGCGCAGAAACCGCAGCGGGGCGCTACCCGCTCGAGACGGTGCAAGAAATGGCCAAAATTTGCGCAGCTGCAGAATCTGCAGAGGATGTGCAGCTCGACGCAGACTTCAGTGGGCGGACCTTTGGCGCCATCGACCACTCGATCGCCATGGGCGCACTCTTCACGGCCCACCACCTGGGTGCAAAAGCCATCGTCGCCATGACCGAGAGCGGCTCAACGGCACTGTGGATGAGTCGCCACCGCATCCACATTCCTATCTACGCACTCACGCCCAAGGTTGCCACCCAAAGGCGGATGGCGCTGTACCGCAATGTCCGGCCGATTTTGATGGATACCAGTGCCGACCGCGACACGGCGCTCGAGCAAGCCGAGCGCCATCTGAAGGACCGGGGCATTGTCAGTTCAGGCGACGTCTATGCCATCACTTGTGGTGAACCCATGGGGGCGCCCGGTGGGACCAATATGCTGAAGATTTGCCGCGCTACCTGAATCGGGACGGGACCAGATTCGTATTCGCGAAGATGGCGTGAAAAGGCGCTGGATCGGGCCAGAGTTCAGCTACCAGATCGCACGGCAGGAATGTCGGGCACGCTGTGTGTGGGACGCAGGTGCATGACCACGTCAACCGCCCAGGCACAAATCCAGCACAACCAGCCAGTCCAAAGCGTATGGCTTTGGAAATGCGCGCCGCGCATCTGCTGGGCGAAGCCCAAGACCGTGCCTGCGCACAGTGCGCAAGCGAGCCAGACGCGTGCGGCGCGCGGTTGGCTTCTGCGCAATGCGAAGTAGCCGCCGACGAATGCGAAACCCGCTGATGCGTGCCCTCCTGGAAAGCACTTCCCGGCGCCGCCGTCAGCCAAGCCCCACGTCCAGTGCGAGACATACCGTGCGACGCCACCGAATTCGTTGAGGTCCCAGGGGCAACTGGTGGCGCTGGCGTACCTGATGCTCGTCACCAAGGCCGGCGCCGCCAAGGTGGTGATCGCCAGTTGCAGGCGCTCAGGGCGGCTCGTCGTGCGCAGCACCCAGAAGGGCCACCAAATGGCGAATACCAGTACCAAAACGAGGGCCCAAGCCAGACGTCGTGCGTCCTCGTGCATGACCTGCACCAGGAACCAGTTGCTACGCAAGGGGAATCCCAGGCTACCGCCAAATACATGTGCAAGCGCCCGATCCATGCCGGACGCATCCCACAAAATCAGCGCAGCAAGCGAGACGGTTGTCCATAGAAGAAGGTGCCAAAAATTCTTCTGCGCAGATGATTCTGGATGTGCTGAAGGGTTGAAGTGAACAGGCATGCTGTGCTTTAAGCGGAATGACTTGAGCGCGAATGAAGCGAATCCTGCAATCTACCAAAGAGACAGTTCATGCGGGCCAACTCCTGCAAAAATGCCATCATGCGGATATTGGTAGTCGAAGACGATGCGGGCATCGCCAATGGACTTGTTGTGAACCTCAGCAAGCGTGGATATGCCGTGGACCTGTGCTCCAGCGTGGCTGGTGCCTGGGGCGCCCTGTGCAGCGAGCGTTTTGCTGCCGTCGTGCTTGATCTCGGTTTGGTGGATGGAGATGGTGAAGAGCTGCTCCAGCGTTTGCGCGCGAGTCCCGTTCTGGATGGCCGCATCGGGCAGCTGCCGGACCCTGCCACGCCAGTGCTGATCATGACGGCACGCGACGGGGTGGAGCAGCGCATTGCCGGGCTCGACAAAGGGGCGGACGATTACCTCGTCAAACCCTTTGATGTGAATGAACTTGGTGCACGCTTGCGTGCGCTGCTGCGCCGTTCGGTGGGCCGTGCGCAGCCGCTGGTGGAGCATGGGGACATTTCCTTGGACCCGGCAACCCGTACCGTTCTTCGTGCCGGTCAGCAAGTCGATGTGTCGCCGCGCGAATTTGCCATCCTGCTCGTATTGCTGGAAGCGCGTGGTCACGTGCTGTCGCGCGCGCAACTGGAGGAGCGCCTCTACAGTTGGAACACCGCCATCGAGAGCAATGCCATTGAAGTCCATATTCACCATTTGCGCCGCAAGTTGGGCAATGGGCTGATCCAGACCATGCGCGGTGTGGGCTACTTTGTCCCCAGGAGTGCAGATTGAAGTTCCCTCTCGCCTGGCGAGAGGCCTCGTTGATGCGCCAACTGCTGCTGTGGTCCTTGGGCGCGCTGGTAGTCGTATGGGGATGCTTCGTATTCCTTGCGTACCGAACGGGAATAGAAGAGGCCGATGAGCTGACCGATGGGCATCTGGCCAGCGTCGCGGTACTTTTGCTAGGCATTCAGGACTTGCCGTCATTGAGGCAGGTACCAGAAGTCCTGCGGCTGCGCCAGGAGCGACTCAAAAACCACGATTATCAGCAATCGTTCAGTGTGCTTGTGTGGGATGCGCAGGGCAAACTGCGCTGGCGCAGCGGCGCTGCGCCCGTGATCGTCTTTGATCCCGGTGAAGGCTACGCAACACTGCTGGCGGGCGATGAGCAGCAAGCTTGGCGAACCTTCTCGCAGTGGAACCAAGAACACACGCAAAAAATCGCGGTCATGCTCTTGTTGGAGAAGCGCGATGCGCTTGCCCAGGATATCGCGGGCCAGATGATGGAGCCTGGACTGTGGTTGCTGCCCGTCGTGGCCCTTGCGTTGGGCCTTGCCATTTCGCGGGGACTGCTGCCCCTCGTTGAACTCTCCGACGAGGTGGCGGCGCTGGACGTACAGAGTGCGAACAGCCTGGTGGCGCGCCATCCGGTGCGGGAATTTGATTCCGTAGTGGCCTCGATCAACACATTGCTTGAGCGCCAGCAGCAAGCCTTGCTGCGCGAACGGCGGCTCGCAAGCGAGATAGCGCATGAGCTGCGTACGCCACTCACGTCTATCGTTCTGCAAGTACAAGCGCTGGAGGCAGACCCCAGGTTTCAAGCACAGGGCGACGTATTGGCGCGTATTCGATTGGACACCTTGCGTGCCGGTCATGTGTTGACGCAGCTCCTGGCCTTGGCACGGTCGAGCCGAGGCGATGCAGGGGGCGCGCCGGAGCTTGTGGACATGACCCAGCTCGTGCGCCTCGTTGTTGCGCAATACGCCCAATCCGCCTGGGAACGACGTGACTCCATCGAAGTGCAAGCTCCGATGTCCGTACGCGTAGTCGGTCAGCCGATGCTGCTGGACATCGCCCTACGCAATTTGGTCGAAAATGCATTGCGCCATACGCCAAAAGGAACGCGCATCAGCATCCAGTGCGGAGCCGTTGGCGAAGGAGGGGCAGCTTGGCTGCAGGTGTGTGACGATGGGCGGCGCGCCAATGCGGATGCCGACCCTCCACCTGCCGACAGCCTTCACCTGGGGCACGAAATTGTCGGGCGAGTGGCTGCTGCACATGGGGCGGTTTTTTCGGCTGCTCCTGCGCCTACCCCCTACACCACCTGCTACCGGATCGATTTCCCTGCCAACGCTTGCCAAGGGCTTGGCTAAAATGCAGAGTTACCAAGCGGTTACATGTCGTGTGCCGCGTCCTACTACTTTCACCGGATACACAAGATCATGCCTCTCGTCTCGATGCGACAGCTCCTGGACCACGCCGCCGAATGTGGCTACGGCATTCCCGCTTTCAACGTCAACAATCTTGAACAGGTGCAGGCTGTCATGGCAGCCGCTGATGAAACGGGTGCACCGGTGATTCTTCAGGCCAGTGCCGGTGCGCGCAAATATGCCGGGGAAGCCTTTGTCAAGCACCTGATCCAGGCTGCGTGCGAAGCCTACCCCCACATTCCGCTGGTCATGCACCAAGACCATGGCACATCGCCCGCCATTTGCCAGGGTGCGCTCACTCTGGGATTTGGCTCGGTGATGATGGACGGCTCGCTGATGGAGGATGGCAAGACGCCGTCGTCCTTCGACTACAACGTGGACGTGACGCGCAAGGTCGTCGCCATGGCCCATAAGGTAGGTGCCACGGTTGAAGGAGAGCTGGGTTGTCTGGGTTCGCTGGAAACTGGAGAGGCGGGTGAGGAAGACGGCGTGGGAGCGGTAGGCAAACTCGACCACAGCCAGATGCTCACCGACCCTGAGGAAGCGGCCCAATTTGTCAAAGCGACCCAGCTCGACGCGCTGGCCATTGCCATTGGCACCAGCCACGGCGCCTACAAGTTCACGCGCAAGCCCACGGGCGACATTCTGGCCATCAGCCGTGTCCAGGCGATCAATGCCCGCATTCCCAACACCCACTTGGTGATGCACGGTAGCTCCAGCGTCCCGCAAGACTTGCTTGCCATCATCAACCAGTACGGTGGCAAGATGAAGGAGACCTATGGCGTGCCGGTTGAGGAGATCCAGAAGGCCATCCAGTTCGGGGTGCGCAAGATCAACATCGACACAGACATTCGCCTGGCCATGACGGGCGCGGTACGCAAGTTTCTGGCAGAGAACCCGGAAAAATTCGACGCCCGTGAATGGCTCAAGCCTGCGCGCGAGGCGGCCAAGGCCATCTGCAAACAGCGCTATATCGAGTTTGGTTGCGAAGGCCAGGGCGGCAAGATCAAGGGCGTGTCGCTGAGCGTGATGGCGCAGCGGTACGCCGCAGGCGACTTGGCCCAAGTCGTGAACTGAAAGTCCAGCATCCCATCCCGTGCAAACCGGCAGCCTCGTGCTGCCAGTTTTGTATTGAGGCACTTCTCGACAGAAACGTATCCGATGGGCGATAGAAGCCGAATATTCTTAATGTAAGCTCGCGGTCAGTTAACCCGTGCGGGCTGGGGTACTGAGCGGAGCCTCCTGGCTAGGCGCTATCGCGCATGCAAGCCTCCGGGGTGCCGGTGCAACGATTTTGAAACTCGGAGGAGGCGATTCATGCAAACAAGCCCAACACCAGCGGTGCAGTGCATCGGCGTGCCCAGGGAAACCTTCAACGGCGAAAAGCGTGTGGCCACCGTGCCGGACGCGGTGGAAAAACTCGTCAAACTCGGTTTCAAGGTCGCTGTTGAGTCTGGCGCTGGCGATGCAGCCCATTGCAGCGATGACACTTACCGCGCCGCAGGCGCAGAGGTGTTGCCAAGTGCCGCCGCGCTGTGGGCTGCTTCGGATATTGTGCTCAAGGTCCGTCCGCCAAGCAGTGACGAAGTCGCGCTGATGCGCGAAGGCGGCACGCTCATCGGGTTTATCTGGCCTGCGCAGAACCCGGAATTGATGCAGCAGCTCACGGCCAGGAAAGCCACGGTACTGGCCATTGACTGCCTGCCGCGGACCTTGAGCCGCGCACAGAAGATGGACGCGCTGACCTCTACCGCCGGTGTGAGCGGTTACCGCGCCGTCATTGAAGCGGCCAACGCCTTTGGCCGCTATTTCAACGGCCAGATCACGGCAGCGGGCAAGGTGCCACCGGCCAAAGTGTTCATTGCCGGTGCGGGCGTCGCGGGCCTGGCAGCCATCGGAACAGCAGCCAGCCTGGGCGCCATCGTGCGCGCCAACGATACACGCGCCGAGGTGACCGACCAGGTCAAGTCGCTGGGTGGCGAGTTCATCAAAGTCGACTATGAGGAAGATGGTGCCGGCGGGGGTGGTTACGCCAAGGTGATGAGCGAGGGGTTCCAGGCCGCGCAGCGCCAGATGTATGCCACACAGGCCAAGGACGCTGACATCATCATCACCACGGCGCTGATCCCCGGCAAGCCGGCGCCCAAGCTCATCACCGCCGAGATGGTGCAGTCAATGAAGCCCGGCAGCGTGATCGTGGACATGGCTGCCGAGCAGGGCGGCAACTGCGAGCTGACCGTCCCGGGTGAAGCCGTGGAGCGCCACGGCGTGACCATCATTGGCTACACCGACCTGCCCTCGCGCCTGGCCAAGCAATCGTCCACGCTGTATGCCAACAACCTGCTGCGCCTGGTCGAAGAATTGTGCAAGGCCAAGGATGGCGTGGCCGTGGTCAACATGGAAGACGATGCGATCCGTGGCCTTACCGTCACCAAGGACGGCGCCATCACCTGGCCGGCACCGCCACTCAAGGCGGCGCCGGCTCCCGCGCCCAAGCCAGCGGCTGCGCCCGTGGCCGAGAAGAAGGGCGGCCATGGTCATGGCGGCCCCGTGCCTGCCAAGAATCTGGCCATCATCTTTGCCGTGGCCGCGCTGGCGTTCTGGTTCATCGGCGCCTATGCGCCTGCCGCTTTCCTGGGGCACCTGACGGTGTTCGTGCTCGCCTGCTTTATTGGCTACATGGTGGTGTGGAACGTGACGCCTGCGCTGCATACGCCGCTGATGAGCGTGACCAACGCCATTTCCAGCATCATCGCCATCGGTGCGCTGGTGCAGATCGCACCGCCGGAAGCGGCCGTCAATGGGCGCCCGGGTGGGCTGATCCTCTGGCTGGCTTTTGCCGCCCTCGTGCTCACGTCCGTCAATATGTTCGGCGGCTTTGCCGTGACGCGCCGCATGCTTGCCATGTTCCGCAAATAAGAACACGACACCAGTAGAACAAGCTAGGAAAGACGCACATGTCCCAAAGTCTCGTCACGGTGGCTTATATCGGCGCCGCCATTCTCTTCATCCTGAGCCTGGGGGGTTTATCCCATCCGGAAAGCTCGCGGCGCGGGAATCTGTTAGGCATGGTCGGCATGGCATTGGCCGTGTTGGCCACGGTGTTCGGCCCGCGCGTGGGCAGTGCGGGCATCGCCTGGATCGTCGGGGCGCTGGTCATCGGCGGCAGCATTGGCCTGTATGCAGCCAAGGTTGTGAAGATGACGCAAATGCCCGAGCTGATCGCGCTCATGCACAGCCTGGTGGGTCTGGCGGCCTGCATTGTGGGCTTTGCCAGCTACGTGGATACCTCGCTTCAGTTGCAAGGTACGGAAAAAACCATCCACGAGGTGGAGATCTACATCGGCATCCTGATTGGCGCGATCACCTTCTCGGGTTCGCTGATTGCCTTCGGCAAGCTCAACGGCAAGATCGGTGGCAAGCCACTTCTATTGCCCGCGCGCCATTGGCTCAACCTGGTTGCGCTGCTGTTGGTGATCTGGTTTGGCAAGCAATTCTTGGTTGCGCACGACGTGCAGGCCGGCATGCTGCCGCTGATCGTGATGGCCGCCATTGCCTTGCTGCTTGGCGTTCACATGGTCATGGCCATTGGCGGTGCCGATATGCCGGTGGTGGTGTCCATGCTCAACAGCTACTCGGGCTGGGCCGCTGCGGCCACGGGCTTCATGCTGGGCAATGACCTGCTGATCGTGACCGGTGCGCTGGTGGGGTCCTCGGGCGCCATCCTGTCCTACATCATGTGCAATGCGATGAACCGCAACTTCATCAGCGTGATCGCGGGCGGCTTCGGCTCAGGCGGCGGCAAGCCGGCCAAGAAGGGCGAGGTTGCCGAGCCCCAGGGTGAAGTGGTGCCCGTCAGTTCCGCCGAGACCGCCGATCTGTTGCGCGATGCCAAGAGCGTCATCATCGTGCCCGGCTATGGCATGGCGGTGGCCCAAGCGCAGCACACGGTGTACGAAATTACGCAAACCCTGCGCGAGCGAGGTGTCAATGTGCGCTTCGGCATCCACCCGGTCGCCGGTCGCATGCCCGGCCACATGAACGTGCTGCTGGCCGAGGCGAAGGTGCCCTACGACATCGTGATGGAAATGGATGAGATCAACGAGGACTTCCCCGACACCGATGTGGCCATGGTGATCGGTGCCAACGACATCGTGAACCCGAGCGCGCTGGATGACCCGTCCAGCCCGATTGCCGGAATGCCAGTGCTTCAAGTATGGAAGGCCAAGACCTCGATCGTGATGAAGCGCTCCATGGCCTCGGGCTATGCGGGAGTGGACAACCCACTCTTCTACAAGGACAACAACCGCATGCTGTTTGGTGACGCCAAGAAGATGCTCGACGAGGTGCTGGTGGCGCTCAAGAGCTGACGAGGCAGAAAAAAGTATGACCGTGCCAAATAATTTTGGCACGGTCAAAACTACGCGAAAGTAGACCAGGAGATTTTGGAGATGACCGAGCGCATTTGGCTGAAAAGTTACCCGACGGGCGTGCCCGCCGACATCGATCCCGGGCAGTATCCGTCCCTTGTGGCGCTGATGGAAGAGGCCTTCCGCACGCATGCGCTCAAGACCGCGTACAGCTTCATGGGCAAGGACATCACCTATGCCCAGGCCGATTCGCTGAGCAGCGCCTTTGCCGCTTATCTGCAGAGTCTTGGCTTGGTCAAGGGCGACCGGGTCGCCTTGATGATGCCCAATGTGCCGCAGTACCCGGTGGCGGTGGCAGCGGTGCTGCGCGCTGGCTACGTGGTGGTGAACGTGAACCCCATGTACACGCCGCGCGAGCTTGAGCACCAGTTGCGCGATTCGGGTGCCAAGGCGATGGTGATTCTGGAAAATTTCGCCACCACCTTGCAGGCTTGCCTGGCCGATACACTGATCAAGCACATCGTTGTTTGCAGCATGGGCGATCAGCTCGGGCTGCTCAAGGGGGCGTTGGTCAACTACGTGGTGCGCAACGTCAAGAAGATGGTGCCTCCCTGGAACCTGCCGGGCGCGGTGCGGTTCAACGAGGCCGTGGCGCGCGGCACGCGTGGCGTACTCAAACAGCCTGAGATCAGGCCAGACGACATTGCACTGCTGCAGTACACCGGCGGAACCACGGGTGTGAGCAAGGGCGCCGTGCTGCTGCACCGCAACGTGATTGCCAACGTGTTGCAGTCCGAAGCCTGGAATTCCCCGGTCATGAAACTGGTGCCTGAGGGCGAGCAGCCCACCAGCATTTGCGCGCTGCCGCTGTACCACATCTTCGCCTTCACGGTGAACATGATGCTCAGCATGCGCACCGGTGGGAAAACCATTCTGATTCCCAATCCGCGCGATTTGTCGGCGGTGCTCAAGGAACTGTCCAAGCAGCGTTTTCACAGCTTTCCTGCGGTCAACACGCTGTTCAACGGCCTGGCGAACCACCCGGATTTCAGTACTGTCGACTGGAGCCACCTCAAGGTGTCCGTGGGTGGCGGCATGGCCGTGCAGGGCGCGGTGGCCAAGCTCTGGCTTGATAAAACGGGCTGTCCGATTTGCGAAGGCTACGGTCTCTCTGAAACCAGCCCCTCTGTCAGCTGCAATCCGGTCACGAACAAGGAATTCACGGGCACGATCGGCGTGCCGCTGCCGAGCACCTACATGAAGCTGCTGGACGACGAAGGGCAAGCTGTCAGCGCTCTGGGGCAGTCGGGCGAGATTGCCATCAAGGGGCCGCAGGTGATGGCGGGCTACTGGCAACGCCCGGACGAGACGGCCAAGGTCATGACCGACGACGGGTACTTCAAGTCTGGCGACATCGGCATCATGGACGAGCGCGGCTACTTCAAAATTGTGGACCGCAAGAAAGATATGGTGTTGGTGAGCGGCTTCAACGTCTACCCCAATGAGGTGGAAGAGGTGGTGGCCGAGTGCCCAGGCGTGCTGGAGTGCGCGGTCGTCGGGGTACCCGATGAAAAAACCGGCGAAGCCGTCAAGCTCGTGATCGTCAGGAAGTCTCCAGAACTGGCGGAGGCACAGGTGCGCGCGTTCTGCCGCACCAATCTCACGGGCTACAAGCAGCCGCGCGTGATCGAGTTTCGTGAGGAATTGCCCAAAACACCGGTAGGCAAGATTTTGCGGCGCGAACTGCGCGACAAGAAGTAATCCGCGCCCCGAGCCATTCCGGCCCCTGCTGCCCTGGGGCGGGACCCCATGATGCCGCGCTGGCGCACGGCAGCCTGCACCTTCCGAAGGTTCTATGGCGCCGATCTGAGGTAAACAGACGCGTGCGCAAAGCGCGTAGGCTCTGCACCCTGGCGCTTCGCAAGAGCTTCAGGGTTTTCTTTTGTGCGATTCTTTCCCAGCATGACCACCGCCATCCTCAGCGCATTACCCGAAGAGCAATCCGGCCTGCTGGCGCGACTGGAGCAGGGCCAGCGCCTGGTGCACGCCGGGCGCGTGTTCTGGCGCGGCAGCCTGCATGGGCACAGCGTCGTGCTGGCGCTTTCGGGGATTGGCAAGGTGGCGGCGGCGACGACCGCCACCGTGCTGATCGAGCGCTTTCGCGTGGCGCGCATTGTGTTCACCGGGGTGGCGGGTGGGGTGGGTGAGGGCGTCGCCGTCGGGGACATTGTGGTGGCGCAGGACTACGTGCAGCACGACATGGACGTCTCGCCTCTGTTCGAGCGCTGGCGCGTGCCGGGGTACGAGGGGGTTTGCCTTCCGTGTGATCCCACGCTGACCGCTATTCTTTCAGAAGCTGTCAACGCATGCCTGGTAAGCGCTGGCAGCTATTTCGACCATGAATTCATGGACACGGCCCCACGCCTGCACCTGGGGCTGGTGGCCAGTGGCGACCGCTTCGTCACCTGCTCCGAGGTGGCACGCGCGCTGCGTGAGCCGCTGGTAGCGGCTGGCCACGACGTGCTGGCTGTGGAAATGGAAGGCGCTGCCGTCGCCCAGGTGTGCCTGGACTACCGGCTGCCCTTTGCAGCGGTGCGCACGGTATCAGACCGCGCCGACGCCAGCGCGCATGTCGATTTTCCGGCCTTCATGGAAAAAGTGGCCAGCCGCTACGCCGAGCGCATCGTGCAGCAGTTTTTGGAAGCACTTCAAAAACAATAGCTGAATGCGCTTATTCTATAAGCGCCAAAGCCTGTTTTGACCAAATTTTCCAAATGGGCGTGGCTCCATCAGCGCTACCGGGGAACCGGCTTTGCCGGGCCACCGGAGGCGGCCCCCTCAGGGGAAGGCGCGCAGCGCCGCAGGGGGAGCCTATTTCAGCCAGCCGCGCCTTCTGAAGTACCACATGGGCACGAGGGCGCTGGCCAGCATCAGCACCAGCACATAGGGGTAGCCCAGTGTCCAGTCCAGCTCCGGCATGAACTTGAAGTTCATGCCGTAGATACTGGCGATCAAGGTGGGTGGCAGCAGCGCCACGCTGGCCACCGAGAAGATCTTGATGATCTTGTTCTGGTTGATGTTGATGAAACCGACGGTGGCGTCCATCAAGAAGTTGATTTTGTCGAACAGAAAGGCGGTGTGGCTGTCGAGCGATTCGATGTCACGCAAAATTTGCCGCGCTTCCTCGAACTGCTCGGCGTTGAGCATCTTGCTGCGCATCATGAAGCTGACCGCGCGGCGCGTATCCATCACATTGCGGCGGATGCGGCCGTTCAGGTCTTCCTGGCGGGCGATGGCGCCCAGCACTTCGCCGGCGCGCTCGTCGGTCACGTCGCCGGACAGCACCTGGGTGCTGACCTCCTTCAAGTCGTCGTAAATGCCTTCGAGCGTGTCGGCCGAGTATTCGGCGTCGGCGTCAAAGAGCTTGAGCAGCACGTCGCGTGCGTCTTCGATGAGCCCCGGCGCCCGCCGGGCACGCAGGCGCAGCAGGCGAAACACGGGGATATCCTCGTCGTGAATCGAGAACAGCACGCCCTTGCTGCGCAGGTCAGGGTTGGTGAGGTTGAGGATGAAGGCGACGCGCACCGAGCGCGAGTCTTCGTCGTCGTCAATGAGAAAGTCACTGCGGATGTGCAGTTCACCGTTGTCTTCTTCGTAAAAACGCGCCGACTCTTCGATGTCGGTGTCCATCGCGTCGTGTGGAATCGACAGGCCGTAGTACTGCGTGACCCAGCGCTTTTCGTCTGGCGTTGGGGCGTCCAGGTCTACCCAGATGGGCTGGAACCTGGAGAGCTCTTCGAGCGACTCGATTTCTTCCTGAACGAGCCGCCCGTTGGCGAGCGTGAAGATGTTGAGCATGGGCTCACTCCCTGGATACGAGGCCGGTGGCTGGGGCGGATGGGGCGCTTTCAGCCCCGGCGCTGGCCTGGGAGCTGAAAGCTATCGACTGGGATAGGCTTCCATGGGTCTTGGTAAGAATTAAGACGCGCGATTATGGCATTGGCGTGGCAACGCCAGGCCCCGCCAGAGCCCTGGCGCGGCACAAATCGGCCCAGGCGGCGCTTTTCGATTCCGGACTGCGCAGCAGAAAATGGGGGCCAAAGGTGACCACAACGGGCACTCCCGCAATCGCCAGCGCTGCGCCGCGCAACTTGCCCAGGGGCTCGCTGCGCGCCAAGGCGGCACGCACCGCGCCGCGCCCCATCACCAGGACGACGGAGGGGGCAAAGGCCTCGACATGGTGCGCAATGGCCGTGGCTGCGTCGCTCTCACTGCCGTTTGCGGCGCTGGGGTCCGCCTGGTGCACGCTGCACAGCGCCACACGGGGGTGGTGGTGCAACTGCAGGGCGTGCAGCATGTTGCCCAGCAAGCGCTCGGCGGCTTGCGCCGCGCCGTCGCCCGCCGCAAACGCTTCTGCGACGACCAACCAACCCGCGCCGAGCGCGGGTGGGGCGAGCGACGGGTCGGCCTCTGGGTAGAGCAGGCGCGGTGCCTGCACCTGCCAGTGGGTGGTGGCTGTGGCGCCGCGGTCCTGGCTGCGGAGCGGATGCGGCGCGGGCGCCGCGCGCAACGCCCGGGCCGGCGGCTCCTCGTGCGGTGCAGGTGTGGCCTCGACCGTCGGGTGGGTGGCCGCTGCCGGGTTCGGGCGTGCCATGGCACCTGCCTGCGCGTGGGGTGTGGGCCAGACGCGCACGCCCATGTCGAGCAGCATGGCGCGTTGGCGGGCGTCCAGTGTCTTCACAGTTCCAAGCTCATCACAATGGCATCTTCACGCCCGCCGCTTGCCGCCGGGTAGTAGCGTGGCCGTTCGCCAACCCGGCGAAAACCATGGCTTTGGTACAAAGCGCGTGCTGGCGCGTTGCTGGCGCGCACTTCCAACCAGAGCCAGTGGGCGCCCTGGGCGCGCGACCACAGCACCAGCGCGTCGAGCAGCAGGCGTGCCCAACCCTGGCGCTGAAAGGCGGGCGCCACCGTGAGGTTGAGCAAATGCGTTTCCTCCACACCGCGCATGGCGACGTAGTAACCGAGCAAATGCTCGCCCGCGCACAGGAGCTGCACGGCATAGCCGCTGGCGAGCGAATCGGTGAAATTGCCACGTGTCCAGGGAAATTCGTAGGCTTGCGCCTCGATCTCCAGCACCTGTTCCAGGCGGCCCAGCGTGAGCGTCTCCAGCCGCACCTCGGGTCGGCCAGGGGGGTGCGCCAGGATGCTGCTCATGGGGCGATCTCCGCACTGCGCGTTGCGGATGTTCTTAGGGTGGCCCGGCGCGCGCTCATATTTTTTCCCTCTGTGCGGCGCGCTCGGCGGTGGTTTGCGCCACCTTGTCGCGTACGTACAAGGGCAGCGCTGCGCTGGCAGGCTGTGCCAGGCCGCGCGCCAGCAACTGCGGGGCCAGGCGCAGCAAGGCCTGCGCCTGCGGCAAGGCGTCTACATGCCGTGCATTGGGGGCGAGGCGCTGGCCATAGGTGTCCAGCGCATTGCCGGCCACGGTCCAGCCTTCGGGGACCTGTACCGCTTCCGGGGCGCACACGGCAAAGTCGCCGCTGCCACTCCACCCGTCCGCACCGAACTGGTAGCGTGCGCTGTAGACCTCGTCCATGCGCGCATCAAGCACCGCCACGACCTGCGTGCAGCCGCAGCGCTCGCGTGCATCTTCGGCCACGGCGAGCAAGGTATCGACTGGCAGGACGTCGATCCCCCTGCCGCCGCGTGCGCCGAAGGCAAGCCCCTGCACCACGGAGCACGCCGTGCGCACGCCGGTGAACGAGCCCGGCCCGCGCCCGAATACCAGCGCATCCAGCGCGTCAAGCGAAAGATCTGCCTGCGCCAGCAGGCTGCGAACCGTGGGAATCAGGTGGGTGGAGGCCTGCGCGCCGCCTGCGCCGCTGTACGTCCATACGCGCGACGCGTGCTGCACCGCGACGGACAAATGCGCGGTACTTGTGTCCAGGGCGAGCAGGTTCAGGGGCAAAGACAAAGCCATGGGCGGATTATCCGTGCGCCGGACGATGCTGGTTGCGCGCATAAACTTGGCGCCCTATGTGCCCACCGCGACTTTCCTCTTGGCGCCATGCCTGCGCCGTGTTCGCCAGCGTGCTCACGCTGTGGTCTGGGCCGGCCGCGGCACAGCCCCCGCAGACCCTGCCGACGGAAGTCGCCGTGGCGCTCGATCGTGCCGGCATCCCGCGCGAGGCGGTGGCGGCAGTGGTGGCGCCGGCGGACGGAGCCGGCCCTGCGCGCCTGGCATGGCGCGTGGACGCGCCCCTGAACCCGGCGTCGGTGATGAAGCTCACCACCACCTTTGCCGCGCTCGACCTGCTCGGCCCCGCCTACACCTGGCGCACGCCCGTATTTGTGGACGGGCCCATTCGGGCGGGTACTTTGCAAGGCAATCTGTACCTGCGCGGCAGTGGCGACCCGACACTGGTCATGGAGCGCCTGTGGCTGCTGCTGCGCCAGGTGCAGGCGCGTGGCATCACCACGATTGCGGGCAATATCGTGGTGGATGGATCGGCCTTTGCGCACCAGACGCGCGATGCGGCGGCCTTCGATGGGCAGCCCCTGCGGGCTTACAACGCAGCGCCCGAGGCTTTTCTGGTGAATTTCAAGTCGGTGGTGCTCGACTGGGCGCCGGATGCGGCGGCTGGTGTGGCTCGCGTTCAAGTCTCACCCCCGCTGGCCGGTCTTGCCGTGCAAGCCACGGTGCCGCTGGCGCCGGCTGGAACGCCTTGTGGGGATTGGCGCGCGCGCACGCAAATGCAGACCGAGGACGCCGGGCGCTGGTCGTTCAAGGGCAGCTACCCGGTGTCCTGCGGGGAGCGCAGTTGGGCCATTGCGCCGGCTCAGCCAGAGCTGTTTGCGCCGCGGGCGGTGGCCGGGATGTGGCTGGCGCTCGGCGGAAAGCTCGGTGGCAAGGCCACCCTGGGCAGCGTGCCGGTGGGGCTCGCTCCGCTTTTCGTCTACGCCTCGCAGCCACTCTTCGACGCGGTGCAAAGCGTCAACAAGTTCAGCAACAACGTCATGGCGCAGCAGATTTTCCTGACCCTGGGGCTGGAACAAAGCGGGGTTGGTAGCCCCGAGGCTGCGCGCAGCGTGCTGCAGGCCTGGTGGCAAAAGCGCATGGGGGGAGCCGCGATGCCGGTTTTCGACAATGGCGCTGGACTCAGCCGTGAGGCGCGCATCAGCCCCGCGGCGCTGGCACACATGCTGCAGGTCGCCTGGGCATCGCCCGTGATGCCGGAACTCATGGCCTCCATGCCCATCGTGGGCATGGACGGTACGCTGCGCCGCAGCCACAGCAGAGCCGTGGGCAGCGCCCATCTCAAGACCGGGAGTCTGGAGGGCGTACAGGCCATGGCTGGCTACGTGCTGGGCAGCGACGGGCGTCGCTGGGTGCTGGTGGCGCTGGTGAACCACGATCGCGCAGCAGCGGCGCGGCCGGCGCTGGAGGCCTTGATCGATTGGACAAGCGCGCCGGGGCATCCTTGATGTCTCGCCGGCTCGCAGAGCAGCAAGGCGGAAAGCGTATTGAAAACTCTCTTTCGCTGCAGCCAAGGCGTTGCAGGCCTTGTGTTCTGAACGTCCGCATTGACGGCTGGGGGGCTTTTGCCTGTCGGCTATTGGCGTTTACCCGCTGGAGCCTGCTCACAGCTAGCGGTAACATTTGGAATTAAATAGAACGGTCGTTCTTTTTTTTAATTTCAGGAGTGCGGTGTATGGATTTCCAGCGCAAGACAAGGTGGGCTCTATTGGCGGTGGCTGCAGCAGTGCTGTCGGCCTGCGGCGGCGGGGGGTCGGATACCACGCCGGTGGCACCGATCACCGGGGTCAAGGTCATGGGCGACAGCTTGGCCGACAGCGGCACTTTCGGATTCAAGTTCACGGTTCAGGGAGCGGCTCCTACCGGAGCGGGCTCCACCGCCATCTGGCCTGAGCGCGTCGCCAGTGAATACGGCGTCTCGCTGTGCCCCAAGTACCAATTCACTGGGACGGCCTTCAACGCTGCTGCCGGATGCACCAATTACGCCATCGGTGGCGGGCGCATCAACAACTTCACCGCGCCGACTTCACCGGTGTCCATCACCACGCAACTGGCCGATGCGGGCGCCGCAGGCTTTGCCGCCGGGGATCTTGCGCTGATAGACGGCGGTGGGAACGATGCAGCCGATCTGGTGGGCGCCTATCTATCCGCCTCCAAGGACGGTGGCGCTACCTATAAGGCCCTCTTGACCACGCTGCTGCCAGCTTCCATGGTCGATGCGGCCTTCGCTGGCGGCACGACCGGGATGGCCCAGGTGGGCGGTGCCTACATGCAGGCACTGGCCGACAAATTCACGGCCGCCATTGCTGCCAACGTTCTGGGCAAGGGCGCGCAGCACATCGCCATATTGAATGTGCCGGGTATCGACCAAACGCCCCGTCTTCAGCAATTGCTGGGCGGGATCGCTGCCGCGGCTGGGCCGGCCGCCAGCGCCCAGGTTCAGGGGCTGGTCAAGGCGTGGGTGGAGGCCTTCAACGCCAAGCTCGCCGCCAATTTTGCTGGCAACGACAAAGTCGTGGTTGTCGATTTCTACACCTCGCTCAATGATCAGGTGGCGCATCCCGAGCAGTTTGGGCTGACCAACGCAAAAGATACGGCTTGCCCCATCACCGGCGTTGGCACCGATGGCCTGCCCACCTACACCTTCCCTTCTTGCACGGTTGAAGCGTTGTCCGCCATGACGCCACCTGCCGGTGCGACGGGCGGCGCGGACTGGTGGAAGACCTACGCGTTTTCCGACAGTTTTCACCCCACGCCCTACGGACACCAGTTGCTGAGCCAACTGGTCTCGCGCGCCATTGCCCAGGCAGGCTGGCTGTAATTGTCCAACCGAGGAAACACCATGAAAAACACAAACCAATGGCGTTGGGTGGCCGGTGCACTGCTGCTGGCAGGCGCACCTCTGGCACAGGCACAAAGCGCAGGCAGTTGGCTTGCACGCGGCGGGGTGACGCAGATTGCCCCGGACGTCAGCAGCGGCAACCTTACGGCGCCCAGCTTTGCCAATACCAAGGTGGACGTGCGCTCGGATACGGAGCTCTCAGGCGGCATCACCTACATGATGACCGACCATTGGGCCATCGATGTGCCGCTGGCATTGCCCTACAAGCACGACACGGTGGGTGCTGGCGCGATTGCCGGCGTGGGCAAGATCGGCGAGGTCAAGGCCTTGCCGATCACCATCTTCGCGCAGTACCGCTTCCTGGAGCCCCAGGCCAAGATACGCCCGTATGTGGGTCTGGGCCTGACCTACGCCAAGTTCTACAAGGAGCGCGGGACGGCCGCGCTCAACGGATTGACGGGCGGTACGCCGGCCAATCCGACGACGCTCAGTGCAGAGTCCAATTTTGGCCTGACGCCGCAGGTGGGGGTGAGCATTGCGCTCAACGACCGGTGGTTCGTGGACCTGGCGTACTACAAGACGTTTGTGAAAACACGCAACACGCTCTCCACGGGCCAGCATATCGACATCAAGCTCAACCCCAACGTGTACGCGATTGGCATTGGCTACCGATTCTGAGTTCTGGCCTATTGCCAGCCAACAAAAAACCGGCCGAGGCCGGTTTTTTGTTGGCTGCATGCCCTGTGACTACCAGCGCGCACGCAAGCGATCGTAGGCGTAATCGCCGAGTTGGCGCTGGGCGGAAGGCGTAAGGTAGACCGCGTCGGCAAATACATAGAGGCTGGCATTGGCACCCGAGACCAAGGTTGTGGGTGTGCACAGCGCAGAATTCACCTGCCCGGCGCCGATTCCGATGCCTGCGCCAGGATCCACCGAGGTGCATACGGGGGTGGTGGAGTTCGAGAAGGAATAGGCCGTCGGCGTGGTGTGAAACAGGTTCACGTAGTAGGCCGCGTCGATGTACAGGACATGGGCGCCCAGGTCGTTGATGTCAATCAGCAAGCCTTGGTTGAAGGCACTGCTGGCCCGGCTGAGAAGATCGACGCGGTCGATGGTCACCGCCCAGGGCGTCACGCTCAGGTCGTAGGGCCCAGACACCAGCACATGCGGTGCGCCTGCATCCACCAGGCGTTTGACCTGTGCTGCCAGCAGCTTGCCATTGGCGCGGGCGTTGGCTACGAAAGCGTCTTCCGACAGTGTGCCTGCCTGCACGGCGGCCATGTCGACAATCAGGTCGCTGATGCCACCGTTGAGCACGACCAGATCGTTCGGGGCAAAGCTCTGTGCGGCCAGAAATTTGTCAATCTGCGCCGTCACCGTCGGGGTGGCCGCGTTGCCGGCCGCGTCGGGCGTGGCGGCGATGCGGGCATTGCCCTGGGCGTAGCTCAGTCCTCCCGCTGAGACGCTGGTCAAGGATTTGCCGTAGCGGCTGGCCAGTTCCTGCGTCCAGTTGTTGATGCTGCCGTCGTTGACGGTGTAGCGCGAGCCGGTCTGCCCCAGGTCGCTGTAGGCATCGCCAAACGCGATGAAGCGGTCGGGGGTGATGGCCGATTCGGTGCTGCTTGAGCCGCAGGCTGCAAGCAGGGCTGCCCCCGCGCAAGCGGCTGCGAGCAGGCTGCGGCGCATCCAGTGTGTTGCCATGGTGTGTGTTCTCCAATAGGACGGGCTAGTTTAACGATGTGGCTTGCGGTTCAGGCGGCTGCGCGCCGCAAGCGGTCGCGCACGCCTTCCCACGTAGGGGTGTCGGGCGGTGTTTCGACCCAGATCAGGCGCACGGCCGCGTCGTCGAAGCCGCGCAGCACGGCAAACAGCTGCTGTGCCGTCGCCTCGGCATCGTCGGGCATGCGGCGCAGCAGCACGCGCGATGAGGCGCTCTTGAGCGGCGTGCGGGCATACACCGCCAGATGCGCGGCTTCGGCGCCCAGCAGGTCCAGGCCGGTCTGCAGCGCGCGGGCGTCCATCAGCCGCAGCTTGGCTTCTGGGGCGTAATGCGATTCCAGGGTGCCGGAGGCGCGCGGCGCCGGATCGGGCAGATCGTCTTTCAAGCGCAACTTGCGCTCGCAGACGGCCTCGATTTGCGCGCGGGTAATCCCGCCGGGGCGCAGCAGCACTGGAGCGCCGCGCGTGCAATCGACGATGGTCGATTCAATGCCCACGGCGCAGGCGCCGCCGTCGAGTACCAGCAGTTCGCTGCCCAGTTCGTCCTGCACGTGCTGGGCCGTCGTGGGGCTGACGCGGCCAAAGCGGTTGGCGCTGGGCGCGGCCAGGCCGGCGATGGCGCGCTCGCCTGGAGGGGGCGCGGCGCAGGCGGCCAGCAAGGCCAGGGCCACCGGGTGCGCGGGGCAGCGCAGACCGATGCTGTCCTGCCCGCCAGCGGCGGCCGCGGCCACCCCTGCGCGGCGCGGCAAAATCACCGTGAGTGGCCCAGGCCAGAAGGCGCGCACCAGCGCCTGCGCAAAATCCGGCACTTCGCGGGCGAAGTGCGGCAGCGCGTCGGCGCTTGCCACGTGCACGATCAAAGGGTGGTCGCTGGGCCGGCCCTTGGAGGCAAACACCTGCGCCACGGCAGCGTCGCTGTCCGCGTCGGCGGCCAGGCCGTACACGGTTTCGGTGGGCAGGCCCACCAGGGCGCTGCTGCGCAGGGCACGCGCGGCCTGTGCAATGGAATCGGGCAGATGGCCGTCGAGGATCATCGCGGCACGCTCAGAAGGCCGGTAGACCAAGCAGTGCCGCAGCCTGCAGCGCGGTGCTGCGCGCTTGCGCCGCACTGGCCGCCGTCACGTTCAGGTGGCCCATCTTGCGGCCGTGGCGCGCTTGCTCTTTGCCATAGAGGTGCAGATGCGTGCCCGGTAAGGCGAGTACCTGGGCCCACGGGGGTTCCTGCGGTGCCTCGCCCTGGGCAAACCACAAATCGCCCAGCAGATTGAGCATGATGGCGGCGCTGTGCTGGCGCGGCGGCGTCAGCGGCAAGCCAGCGAGCGTGCGCACCTGCAGCTCGAATTGCGAAACGTCGCAGGCGTCCACGCTGTAGTGGCCGCTGTTGTGCGGGCGCGGGGCGATCTCGTTGACCACGAGGCGGCCGCCCTCCAGCACAAAGAATTCGACGCACAGCACGCCCACGTATTCCAACTCGTCAGCTATGGATTTTGCAGCTGCTAGCGCTTGCTGCATAAGCGCTAGAGGCACATTTTCCTCATAAACTTCGGTCACCGCCAGAATCCCGTCCCGGTGCAGGTTGCGCTGCAGCGGCAGGTGCACAGAGTGGCCGTCCGCGCCGCGCGCGACGATCACCGAGCATTCCAGTGCCAGGGGCAGCATCTTTTCCAGCACGCAGGGCGCGCGGCCCATGGCGTCCCAGGCGGTGACCAGCTCGGCGGGCGCCTGCACGCGGGCTTGGCCCTTGCCGTCGTAGCCCATGCGGGAGGTTTTCAGGATCCCGGGAAAGAGCGACTGGTCGGCGCTGGCCATTTGTTCCGGCGTTTCGATCACCGCATACGGCGCGCAGGGCACGCCGCAAGCGGTGAAATGGGCTTTCTCTTCGGCCCGGTTCTGCGCCACGGCCACGGCGCGGGCGGCCGGCGAGACGGTGCACCGGCCGGCCAGCGCCGCCAGCGCCACGGCGGGAACGTTTTCAAACTCGGTGGTGACGGCGGCGCACAGGCTGGCAAGCTGGCGCAGACCGTCGGGGTCGTCGTAGGCGCTCTGGATATGGTGGTGGCTCACGCGCCCCGCCGGGCTGGCCGGGTCGGGGTCGAGCACCACGGTGAAGTAGCCCATGGTCTGCGCCGCGTGCACGAACATGCGGCCAAGCTGGCCGCCGCCGAGTACGCCCAGCGTGGCGCCAGGCAGGATGGGGAGCATGTTGGTGCTCATTCGGGGGGCAGCCGCATGGCGCGCGCCGCCTCGGTTTGCGCCTTGCGGAAGACGCGCAACTGCTCGCGCAGCGCCGGATTCTGGTTGGCCAGCATGGCCACGGCGAACAGCGCCGCATTGGCCGCGCCCGCCGCGCCAATGGCAAAGGTGGCGACCGGAATGCCTTTGGGCATCTGCACGATGCTGTGCAGCGAATCGACGCCTTGCAGGTGGCGGCTGGGCACCGGCACGCCCAGCACCGGCACGGGCGTTTTCGCTGCCAACATGCCCGGCAGGTGCGCCGCGCCGCCCGCGCCAGCGATGATGGCCTGCAGGCCGCGCTCGGCTGCGGCCTCGGCGTAGGCGAACATGTCGTCGGGCATGCGGTGCGCCGAGACCACCTGCGCTTCGTAGGCGATCCCGAATTGGCTGAGAATCTCGACTGCATGCTGCATGGTGTCCCAGTCGCTGCTGGAGCCCATGACGACGCCGATCTGGAGGCTTGTCATAGTGTCTGGAGGCGCAGCGCCCGCGGGTCTGCGCTAGAGTGAACCTGCAATTTTACTTTTGGGGCGGCAAGCACGCCCCGCTGCCCTTGGAAAACGATTCCCATGATCGATGTCACCCTGGTAAATTTTGAAGTCGAAGTCATCACCGCCTCGCTCCGCGCCCCGGTGTTGGTGGATGTCTGGGCCGAGTGGTGTGGTCCGTGCAAGCAGCTCGGGCCGCAGCTGGAGTTGCTGGAGACCGAATACGCCGGCCGCTTCGCCCTGGCCAAGCTCGACGCCGACAAGGTGCCCGAGATCGCCGGCCAGTTGTCGCAGATGTTCGGCACGCGCAGCATCCCGCTGTGCGTGCTGTTCGTGCAGGGCCAGCCGGTGGACGGTTTCGTCGGCGCGCTGCCGCCTGCGCAACTGCGCGCCTTCCTCGACAAGCATGTGCCCTCCGAAGGCGCGCTGGAAGCCGAGGCCGAGGTGGACGAAGCCCATGCCCTGCTCGACGCGGGCGACACGCAGGCCGCGCTCGCCAAGATGGCGGACGCGCTGGCGGCTGACCCCACCAACGACGATGCCCGATTTGACTATGTGCGTCTGTTGATCGGTACGGGCGCCTACGAAGAAGCGCAGGCGCTTTTGCACGAGCCGCTGGCGCGCATCCCCAAGCCGCTGCGCTTTGAGGCCTTGTCGCACTGGCTGGGCGCACTGCAGTTCGTGCAGCAGGACGATCGCGGCAACTGGCCGCTGGAGCAGTTCGACGCGCAGATTGCCCAGAACAAGCGCGATTTCGACACCCGTTTCGCCAAGGCGCGCGTGCTGATGGCCGAAGGCCAGTGGACCGCCGCCATGGACGAGCTGCTGGAGATCCTCCTGCGTGACAAGGCCTGGCAAGACGGCGCGGCGCGCAAGACCTATGTCGCCATCCTCGAACTGCTCACGCCCCCGAAGCCCAAGGCCGACGCCGGCGTCCCTGGCAAGAGCGCGGGCGGTATCGAGCTGATGGGCAAGGCGGGCGCGCAGGAAGACGAAGCCACGGCCCTGCTGAACAGCTACCGGCGCAAGCTCAGCATGGCGCTGAACTGAGCTCTGGCGTTCAATCGCTATTGAAAAAATAGCTACTAGCGCTTACTGGATAAGCGCTAGAGCCTTATTTCCTCAAATATTTCAACCTGTCAGCCGCTCCAGCGCCTCGCGGTATTTGGCGGCGGTCTTCTCGATCACCGCCTGCGGCAGGCGCGGGGCCGGCGGCGTCTTGTCCCAGGGCCTGCCGCCCACCTGGGCCTGCTCCAGCCAGTCGCGCACGAACTGCTTGTCGTAGCTGGGGGGGTTTTCGCCAGCGGCCAGCGCGGCCTTGTAGCCTTCCACCGGCCAGTAGCGCGAGCTGTCGGGTGTGAGCACCTCGTCCATCAGCACCAGCGTGCCGTCCGGGGCCAGGCCAAACTCGAACTTGGTGTCGGCGATGATCATGCCCTTCTCCAGCGCGATGGCGGCCGCTGCCTGGTACAGCGCAATGCTGAGGTCGCGGATGCGGCTGGCGTGGTCAAAGCCAATCATCTCCACCGTGCGCTCGAAGCTGATGTTCTCGTCGTGCTCGCCGGCCGCGGCCTTGGCCGCCGGCGTGTAAATGGGCGTCGGCAGTTTGGCGGCGTTGGTCAGGCCCGCGGGCAGCGGCACGCCGCAAACCGATTGGGTGGCCTGGTATTCCTTCCAGCCGCTGCCGGCCAGGTAGCCGCGCACCACCGCCTCGACGGGCAGCGGTGTGAGGCGCTGCACCAGCATGGAGCGGCCGCGTACCTGTTCGACTTCGTCCGCGCGCACCACGCTCTCGGGCGCCTCACCGGTCAGGTGGTTGGGGCAGATGGCGCCGAGCTTGTCGAACCAGAACAGCGCCATCTGCGTCAGCAGCTCGCCTTTGCCTGGGATGGGCTCGCCCATGATCACGTCAAAGGCCGAGAGCCGGTCGCTGGCGACCATCAAAATACGGTCACTCCCTACCGCATAGTTGTCGCGCACCTTGCCACGCGCAAGCAATGGCAGCGAAGTGAGCGTGGATGTGTGCAGGGCAGGGCTGGCGGATGCGGTCATGGGAAGGGTGTATCAAGCGAGGGGGCGCTGGCGGACGCCAGGCAGGGGATTTTATGCGCCAGCGCCGGGTGCAGCGCATGCGATTACCGGCTGGCGCAGCATCGTCCAAGGTGCTCGCACGGAGGGGCGCTGCACCCCAATCCAGCCATTGTGCGCTCTTTCCCGCCTTCAGGCGACCGGCGGGCAAGAGCCCCGCTGCCGCTTGCTGGAATGGCGTTGCCTTGCCTGCGGGTGCGGTGCATAGTGGGGGCGTGTGCCCTGCAGACTGACTTTTTCGGGCCGCCCATTCACACGGGTGGTGCGGCATTTGTTCCCAAGAGCCAAGGAGACTCCCTCATGAATCTGACGATCAGTGGTCACCATCTCGAAGTTACGCCGTCGCTGCGCAGTTACGTCACCTCCAAACTTGATCGCATCACGCGCCATTTCGATCAGGTGGTGGATGTGAAGGTGCTGCTCACAGTGGAAAAGCAAAAGGAAAAGGAAAAACGCCAGCGCGCGGAATGCAATATCCGGGTCAAGGGCAGCGACCTGTTTGCGGAAAGCGCCAACGAGGACCTGTACGCCGCAGTTGATGAGCTGGTGGACAAGCTCGATCGGCAGGTGGTGCGCCACAAGGACCGCATGCAAGACCACCAGTTCCAGGCACGCAGGCGCGAGCAGCCGGCGCAAATGACCGCCTGACGCCAGGTCCCGGTGCTGGTTGGGCACCCCGCCGCCGCCTTCAGGGCGGCTTTTTTTGTGCCGCGCCCTGGGAAATACCCGCAGGCGCACAGGCGGTGCATAATTCCTCCCGATACGCCATGAACCGCCTCGCTTCCATCCTGCCTGCAGCCCAAGTGCTCGTGAGCGTTGACGCCACCAGCAAGAAACGCGCCTTCGAAGAAGCCGGGCTGCTGTTTGAAACCCTGCACGGCCTCTCGCGCGCCCTCATCACCGACAGTCTTTTTGCGCGTGAGCGCCTGGGCTCCACGGGCCTTGGTCACGGTGTGGCCATTCCGCACGGGCGCATCAAGGGCCTCAAGGCGCCGATGGCAGCAGTGTTCCAGCTCGAACGCCCCATCGGTTTCGATGCGCCTGATGAGCAGCCCGTGGGCCTGCTCATTTTTCTGCTCGTGCCCGAAGCGGCCACGCAGAAGCATCTGGAGATACTGTCTGAAATTGCCGAACTGCTCAGCGACGCGCCGCTGCGTGAGCGCATCAAGAGCTGTTCGGATGCGGTGCAGTTGCACGGTCTGATTGCCGACTGGCAGTCTACGCAGACCGCCTAAAGCGCCCCATCTGCGCCGTGAAACCTAACGTCGTCAGCGCGGACGTCTTATTCGAAGCCTTTCGTACGCACCTGAAATGGGAGTGGGTCGCGGGCCTGGGGGCTTCCGAACGGCGCTTTGACGAAGTCGCGGTGCGCTCGGCGCGCTCGGGTGCTGATTTGGTGGGCTACCTCAATTACATCCATCCCTACCGCGCGCAGATTCTGGGCGAGCGCGAGATCAATTACCTGCTCAACGGCACGCCGGAAGACGCGGTGCGCCGTGTGGCGCGCATCGTCACGCTGGAGCCTCCGGTGTTGGTGCTGGCCGATGGCCAGACGGCGCCCGATGCGCTGCTCTCCATCTGCGAGCGCGCGCAGATTCCCATGTTTGCCACGCGGGAGTCCTCGGCCTTTGTGATCGACGTGCTGCGCGCGTATTTGTCCAAGCATTTCGCCGATCGCCTCACCATGCATGGGGTGTTCATGGACATCCTGGGCCTGGGCGTCATGATCACAGGCGAGTCGGGCCTGGGCAAGAGCGAGCTGGGCCTGGAGCTCATTTCACGCGGCCAGGGGCTGGTGGCCGACGACGCAGTGGATCTGTACCGCATCAACCAGACCACCATCGAGGGCAAGTGCCCCGATCTGCTGCAAAACCTTCTTGAAGTGCGCGGCATCGGCCTGCTCGATATTCGCGCCATCTTTGGCGAGACAGCGGTGCGCCGCAGAATGCGCCTCAAGCTCATCGTGCACCTGGTGCGCAAGGAGACGCTGGAGCGCGACTACGAGCGCCTGCCCTACGAGCCGCTGACGCAGGACGTGCTCGGCGTGCCGATTCTGAAGGTGGTGATCCAGGTGGTCGCCGGGCGCAACATTGCCGTCCTGGTCGAAGCGGCGGTGCGCAATACCATTTTGCAGCTGCGCGGCATCGACACCTACCAGGAGTTCGTCGAGCGCCATCGGCGCGCGATGGAGCAGGGCTAGGCTGCGCGCCTCAGACCTTTTGTGCGCGGGCCTTGGCGCAGTTGGCGCACTGGCCGTACAAGGCCATGGAATGGTCTTCCACCACCCAACCCTTGGCTTTCGCCACCGCCTGCTGGCGTTTTTCGATTTCCGGGTCGTAGAACTCTTCCACCTTGCCGCAACTGGTGCAGACGAAGTGGTCGTGGTGCTGTCCTTCGTTCAGTTCGTAGATGGCCTTGCCGCTCTCGAAATTGCTGCGCAGCAGGATGCCGGCTTGTTCGAACTGCGTCAGCACGCGGTACACCGTGGCCAGACCGATGTCGGAGCGCTCGTCGAGCAGCACGCGGAACACGTCCTCGGCTGTCATGTGGCGCTGCGTACCCTTTTGAAAGACTTCGAGAATCTTCAGGCGCGGCAACGTGGCTTTCAGCCCCGTGCTCTTGAGTTCATCGATGTTCGTCATGGCAAGGTCTTTCGTGCCGCCTGGCATGCGGCGGGCGGCCGGGCGCCGTGGGCACCAGGCCCTGTCGCTACAATCGAGCGATCATAGCCCCAAGACCACACCCCATGTACGCTCCAGCCCACTGCGGTGCCCGTCTGGGCGCCATCCTGAGCTTTGGCGCCCTGCTTGCAGGGTGCTCTGCCTTCAACACCGCGAGCAGTTCGGTCGCCAGCGTGGTGACCCCCTACCGCGTCGAGGTGGTGCAGGGCAATTTCGTCTCACGCGAGCAGGTTCAGGCGCTGCAGCCTGGCATGGGCCGCCAGCAGGTGCGCGAGATTCTCGGAACACCGCTGCTTACCAGCCTGTTCCATGACGACCGCTGGGAATACGTGTTCACGCTTAAGCGCCCCGGTGTCGACGCACAGACGCGCAAGCTCACGGTCTACTTCAAGGGCGACGCGCTGGATCACTTCGAAGGCGACGAAATGCCGACCGAGAGCGATTTCGTCGCCTCGCTTGAGACACGCAAAGGCAAGGGCAAAGTCCCGGTGTTGGAGGCGACCGAGCAGCAGCTGGCGCGTTACCCCGCCCCTGCTGCCGATGGAAAAACCGGCGCTGCGCTCGAGCCTACTGCGCAAGCGACACCTGGGCGCAGCTATCCCCCTCTTGAACCCACAACGCGCTAAGCGCTTTGCGCACACTGCCTTTTTTCCAGTCTGGACCCTACGATGGCGAACCTCGCGCCCGAATCTTCCAATGCCCCTATCCGCGTCGCGGTGGCGGGCGCCAGCGGCCGCATGGGCCGCATGCTGATTGAAGCCATCCGTGACAGCGGCGACTGCGTGCTGGTGGGGGCGCTGGATGTGCCCGCGAGCCTTGGCATCGGCTCCGATGCCACCGCTTTCCTGGGGCTTGCCAGCGGTGTGCCCATCACGGCGGACATTGACCAAGGCCTGGCCGGGGCTGATGTGCTGATCGATTTCACTCGTCCAGAAGGCACGCTTGCGCACCTGGCCGCTTGCGCGCGCCTGGGCGTCAGCGCGGTGGTGGGAACGACCGGCTTTACCGAAGCCCAAAAGGCTGAAATTGCGGCCCATGCCCAGCGCATCGCCATGGTGATGGCGCCCAACATGAGCGTGGGTGTCAACGTCACGCTCAAGCTGTTGGACATGGCGGCGCGTGCGTTGGCCACCGGGTACGACATCGAAATCATTGAAGCCCACCACCGCCACAAGGTGGATGCGCCTTCGGGAACAGCGCTCAAGATGGGTGAAGTGATCGCCCATGCCCTGGGGCGCGACCTGAAGGAATGCGCCGTCTACGCCCGCGAGGGAGTCACCGGCGAGCGCGACCCATCCTCCATCGGGTTCGCCAGCGTTCGCGGGGGCGACATCGTGGGCGACCACACGGTGCTGTTTGCCGGCACCGGCGAGCGTATCGAAATCACCCACAAATCCGCCAGCCGCACCACCTATGCGCAGGGGAGCCTGCGCGCGGTGCGCTTCCTGCGCGGACGCACCGCAGGCATGTTCGACATGTTTGATGTTCTCGGCTTGAACTGAGCGAACCTGCCCACGTGATGAGCAGTCTGCACTGGTGGCGCAGCGGCGATGCAGTGACGCATACGGCGGCGCTCGTGCTGCTGCTGATGTCGGTTGCAAGTTGGGTGGTGATGCTGTGGAAGCTGCGCATGCTGCAGCGCGCGGCGCCAGACATCGCACGCAGCCAGACCGCCTTTTGGCAGGCGCCGAGCTGGGACTCTGCCGCATCCGCTGCAGCCGCTTTTGACCGCGATGCCCTGGTACTTCCACTCGTCGCGGCAGCCCTTGAAACGCGTTCCCTTGAAACGCATTCCCCGGCCTTGGCGCCGGTGCCGCCAGAGAGCGGATCGTTCCACGCCAGTGCCGCCGCCCGCGCCACCCGCTTGCTGCGCGGCGCGCTGCTTGCCAGCATTGCGCGGCTGCAGTATGGCCAGGTCTTGCTGGCCACCGTCGGTGCGACAGCGCCTTTTGTCGGGCTGCTTGGCACCGTCTGGGGCATCTACCACGCGCTGACTGCCCTGGCAGGTTCCGGTCAGATCAGCGTCGAGCGCCTGGCCGGCCCGGTGGGTGAGGCCCTCATCATGACGGCCGCCGGGCTGGCGGTCGCGATTCCGGCGGTGCTGGGCTACAACCTGCTCGGCAGGCGGGTGGCACGCCTTGAGGCCGAGCTCGAAGGCTTTGCGCACGATCTGCGCGAACTGTGCTCGGCGGGCGGCTGAACATGGCATTTGGCCGGATCGAGCGCAGCGCCTCGGCGCGCCCCCTGAGCGACATCAACGTCACGCCGCTGGTCGACGTGATGCTGGTGCTGGTGGTGATCTTCATTCTGGCCGCGCCGCTGCTGGCCGGCTCGCTGCGCCTGGAACTGCCGCGCGCCCAGGGCACGGCGCCCGCAGCGCCGGGGCCTTCCCTGCTCATTGAAGTGGATCGCACGGGAGGGCTGCAACTCGACGGCCAAGC
This sequence comes from Simplicispira sp. GW247-4R2A, assembly GCF_059424465.1. Classification (NCBI taxonomy): domain Bacteria; kingdom Pseudomonadati; phylum Pseudomonadota; class Betaproteobacteria; order Burkholderiales; family Comamonadaceae; genus Simplicispira; species Simplicispira sp. GW247-4R2A. The sequence continues at coordinate 58,525 of NZ_JBWKZM010000022.1, forward strand.
GATTGCCGAAGAAGCGCTCGCGCCACGCCTGGCGGCGGTGGCTGCCGAGCGGCCGGGCACCGAGATCGCACTGCGCGCCGACGCCGCCGTGCCCTATGGCCGCGTGGTCGAACTGATGGGGTTTGCACATGCTGCCGGCCTCACGCGCATCGCCTTCGTGGCCGAGCCTGCGTCCGCTCGGCCCGCGCGCTGAAGCCGCGCGCCTAAAATCTCCCGCAATGGCAGCGGTTTGCGGCTGCTTTCTTTCTTTTTGAGCCCCATGGACACCAAATACCAACCCGCCGAGGTCGAGCGCGCCGCCCAGGCGCACTGGAGCGCGCAGGACGCCTACCGCGTCACCGAAGATGCGAGCAAGAAGAAGTTCTACGCCTGCTCGATGCTGCCCTACCCCAGCGGCAAGCTGCACATGGGCCATGTGCGCAACTACACCATCAACGACATGCTCACGCGCTACCTGCGCATGAACGGCTACAACGTGCTCATGCCCATGGGCTGGGATGCGTTCGGCCTGCCGGCGGAAAATGCCGCGCTGAAGAATGGCGTGCCGCCCGCGCAGTGGACGCTGGACAACATCGCGTACATGAAAAAGCAGATGCAGGCCATGGGCCTGGCCATCGACTGGAGCCGCGAAGTCGCCACCTGCGACCCCACGTACTACAAGTGGAATCAGTGGCTCTTTTTGAAAATGCTCGAAAAAGGCATTGCGTACCGCAAGACCCAGGTGGTGAATTGGGACCCGGTGGACCAGACCGTGCTCGCCAATGAACAGGTAATCGACGGCAAAGGCTGGCGCACCGGTGCGGTGGTCGAGAAGCGCGAGATTCCAGGCTACTACCTCAAGATCACCGATTACGCCGAGGAATTGCTCGATTACGTCACCGGCGACAAACTCCCCGGCTGGCCGGACCGCGTCAAGCTGATGCAGGAAAACTGGATTGGCAAGAGCGAGGGCGTGCGTTTTGCCTTCCCGCACGGCATCCGCGGCGACGATGGGGCGCTGATTGGCGATGGCCGCATGTACGTCTTCACCACGCGCGCCGACACCATCATGGGCGTCACCTTCTGCGCTGTCGCGCCGGAGCACCCGCTGGCCACCCACGCAGCCAAGACCAACCCCCAACTTGCCGCCTTCATTGAAGAATGCAAAAGCGGCGGAACAACCGAAGCCGAGCTTGCGGTGCAGGAGAAAAAGGGCTTGCCCACCGGCCTCTCGGTCACGCACCCGCTCACCGGCGAGCCGATTGAGGTCTGGGTCGGCAACTACGTGCTGATCGGCTATGGCGACGGCGCCGTCATGGGCGTGCCGGCGCACGATGAGCGCGACTTTGCCTTCGCCCTGAAGTACGGCATCGCCATCAAGCAGGTGGTGCTGGTCGATGGCGAACATTTCGACTTCCACCAGTGGCACGACTGGTACGGCGACAAGGCGCGCGGCGTCACGGTCAATTCCGACAGTTTCAGCGGCTTGGCCTACAAGGACGCGGTCGATGCCGTGGCCCACGCGCTGGCGCAAAAAGGCCTGGGCGAGAAGAAGACCACCTGGCGCCTGCGCGACTGGGGCATCTCGCGCCAGCGCTACTGGGGCACGCCGATTCCCATCATCCATTGCGACGAGCACGGCGCCGTGCCGGTGCCCGAGCAAGACCTGCCGGTGGTGCTGCCGCGCGACTGCATTCCCGACGGCTCGGGCAACCCGCTGCACAAGCATGAGGGGTTCCATGCCGGCGTGACCTGCCCGGTCTGCGGCAAGGCGGCGCGGCGTGAAACCGACACCATGGACACCTTCGTGGACAGTTCCTGGTACTTCATGCGCTACTGCGACCCGCACAGCAGCGAGGCCATGGTGGCGGAGGGCACCCGCTACTGGATGCGCGATGCCCAGCACGCGAGCGGCGGCAGTGGCATGGACCAGTACATCGGCGGCATCGAGCACGCCATCCTGCACTTGCTCTACGCCCGCTTCTGGACCAAGGTGATGCGCGACATGGGGCTGGTGTCGGTGGACGAGCCTTTCACCCGACTGCTCACGCAAGGCATGGTGCTCAACCACATCTATTCGCGCCGCACGGACAAGGGCGGCAAGGACTACTTCTGGCCGCACGACGTCGAGCATGTACTGGGCGACGGCGGCAAGATAGTGGGCGCGAGGCTGGTGAACGCCGTCGGCGATCTGCCTGTGGGCACGCCCATCGACTACGAGGGCGTGGGCACCATGTCCAAGTCCAAGAACAACGGCGTTGATCCGCAGGACCTGATCGAAAAGTACGGCGCCGACACGGCGCGCCTGTACACCATGTTCACCGCGCCGCCCGAGGCCACGCTGGAATGGAACGACGCGGCGGTCGAAGGCAGCTCCCGGTTCCTGCGCCGGGTGTGGAACTTCGGCATGAAGTTGGCTGCTATGGATATGGAAGCTGCTAACGCAATATCCATAAGCGCTAGAGGCCTAAAATATATAAAATTTTCCGACGGCGCCAAGGCGCTGCGCCGTGAAGTTCACACGGTGCTCAAGCAGGTGGACTACGACTACCAGCGCATGCAGTACAACACCGTGGTCTCGGGCGCGATGAAGATGATCAACGCGCTGGAGAGCTTTGCCCCCACGCTCGACACTTGCGTGTCCTCGCTGCCCCCCGAGGGGGCCCTCGCGGCTGGGGGTGGCCCGTCGCCGCTCGACTTCAAAGCCAGCGACTCCGCTGGCGGCCAGGTGGCCTTGGTCGAAGGCTTTGGCATTCTGCTGCGCTGCCTCTACCCGGCCACGCCGCACATCGCGCACGGCCTGTGGAGCCAGCTCGGCTATGCCGGCGTGCTGGGCGAGCTGCTCGATGCGCCGTGGCCGCAAGTCGATGCCAGTGCCCTGGTGCAGGACGAAATCGAGCTGATGCTGCAAGTCAACGGCAAGCTGCGCGGCAGCGTGCGGGTGCCGGCGCAGGCCGACAAGGCCGAAATCGAGCGCCTGGCCCTGGCGAGCGATGCATTTGCCGCGCACTCCGGTGGCGCCAGCCCGAAGCGTGTGGTGGTCGTGCCAGGACGCTTGGTCAACGTAGTGGTGTGAGCTATGCGCAAACGCAGCCTTCTCCTCGCCGCGCCAGCCCTTTTGCTCGCCGGCTGCGGCTTTCGCTTGCGCGGTGTGCCGCAGTTCGCCTTCCACTCGCTCTACCTCGTGGCCCCTGCCGGCTCGCTCCTGGCGCTGGAGTTGCGCCGCACCTTGCAAGCTGCGGGTGGCAGCCTTGTGGTGATCACCGACCCGGCGATGCTGCCCAAGGCCGAAGCGGTGTTCGAGCTGCTTTCCGAGCAGCAGGAGCGCTCGGTGGTCGGTCTCAATGCCTCGGGCCAGGCGCGTGAACTTGAGTTGCGCCTGCGCATCCGCTTTCGGCTGCACCGCCAGGACGGCACCGAGCTGATCGTGCCGACCGAAATCCTGCAGCAGCGCGAGCTCAGCTACAACGAAACCATCGCCCTCGCCAAAGAAGCCGAAGAGGCGCTTTTGTACCGTGACATGCGCACCGACCTGGTTCAGCAACTGGTGCGCCGGCTGGCTGCTGCCAAGGCTTGAGCCGCGGCGGCGCGGGCTTCTATTGCGCAGGCCGCTGGCGCATCAGCGTGCTCTTGCCGAACAGTGATTCGATCAAGTCCACCGCCAGGCAGGCGGTCTTGTTGCGCACGTCCAGCGCCGGGTTGAGTTCGACGATATCGAGCGATGCCAGGCGGCCGCTGTCGGCAATCATTTCCATGCATAGCTGGGCCTCGCGGTAGGTTGGTCCACCCGCGACGGTGGTGCCCACTCCAGGAGCGAGTTCCGGGTCGAGAAAATCCACGTCGAAGCTCACGTGCAGGTGGGTGCTCTCGTCTACGCCAGCGAGGGCGCGCTGCATGGTCTCGCGCATGCCGGTTTCGTCGATGAAACGCATGTCGTAGACCTCCAGCCCCTGCGCGTGCACCAGTTCTTTTTCGCCCGCATCCACGCTGCGAATGCCGATCTGGCGGATCTGCGCCGCCCGCAGCGCCGGCGAGCCATCCGGCAGGCGCGCCAGGCGGGTCAGCGGGTCCGGCCCCAGGCCGAACAGGCAGGCGACCGGCATGCCATGCAGGTTGCCGCTGGGGGTCAGCGTGCTGGTGTTGAAGTCGGCATGCGCGTCGAGCCACAGGACGTGAAGCTGCTTGCCAGCGTCAAGGCAGTGGCGGGCGACGGCGGCAATGCTGCCCAGACCCAGGCAGTGGTCGCCGCCCAGCAGCAGCGGCAGATGCCCCGCTTGCAGTTCCGCGCGCACGGCGTCGAAGACCAGTTGGTTCCATGCGACCACTTCGGGCAGATGGCGGTAGCCCTCCAGCGGCGGCTGCCAGGGGTTCGCCGGGCCATTGAGATTGCCTCGGTCGAGCACGTGCAGGCCGTGGCTCTCCAGCGCCGATTGCAGCCCGGCGACGCGCAGCGCCTCGGGCCCCATGGACGCGCCGCGCGCGCCGGCGCCGATATCGGTGGGCGCGCCAATCAATGCGACGGTGGGGGCGGCATGTTGAACGGACGGTTTCATGGTGGGTAGTGCCAGGAGCGGGGGCCAGATAAAGGCCCATTGTGCGCAATCGCCCTCCCAGGCAGCAGAGGGCACGCCGTGCAGTTTGGCTTGATAACTGGCGATTAGGCAGCGATACCTGGCGATTTGCACCGCATGCCTCAGCATTGCTAGACTTGTCGCCATGCACCTCGCCCTGGCCCAGCTTTCCGCGCACCTGCAACGGGGGCTGGCTCCGCTGTACCTTCTGCATGGCGACGAGGCGTTGCTGGTGGAAGAAGCCGCCGATGCGATTCGCGCTGCCGCGCGCGCTGCCGGCCATACCGAGCGCAATGTGTTTGTCGCCGCCGGGGCGCGGTTCGACTGGAGCACGGTGCTGGCGGCGGGCGGCAGCCTGAGCCTGTTTGCCGACCGCCAGACCGTGGAAATCCGCGTGCCCTCGGGCAAGCCTGGCAAGGACGGCAGCGCCGCGCTGCAACACATTGCCGCCGCTGCCGAACCGGGTGGCAGCACGCTGACCATGGTGCTCCTGCCGCGGCTGGACAAGGCCACGCGCACCGGCGCCTGGTTCAGCGCGCTGGCCGACGCGGGCGTCGCGGTGCAGGTGGATGTGGTGGAGCGCCCAGCCCTGCCGCAGTGGATCGCGCAGCGCCTGGCCGTCCAGGGCCAGCGCGTGCGGCAGGGCGAAGAGGGCCAGCGCACCCTGCAATTTTTTGCCGACCGCGTGGAGGGCAACCTGCTCGCGGCGCACCAGGAAGTCCAGAAGCTGGGCCTGCTGTACCCGCCGGGCGATCTGAGCCTGGAGCAGGTCGAAGCGGCCGTGCTCAATGTGGCGCGCTACGACGTCTTCAAGCTGGCTGAGGCGGTGCTGGCGGGGCAGGTGCTGCGCGTGCAGCGCATGCTCGATGGTCTGGAGGCCGAAGGCACGGCGGCCGTGCTGGTGCATTGGGCGCTGTCGGACGACATTCGCGCGCTCAAGCGCGTCGCCGATGCGATGGCCGCTGGGCGACCCCTGCCCATGGCGCTGCGGGAAGCCCGTGTCTGGGGTGCGAAGGAAAAGCTGTACGAGCGCGTGCTTGGCCACCTCGCGCCTTCCACCGCAGGGCGGTTGCTGCAGTCGGCGCATCTGGTAGACGGCATTGTCAAGGGACTCAAAGTGCCCGACTGGCCGCAAGACCCCTGGCAGGCACTGCAGCGGCTGGCGCTGCAGTGCACCCGGACTTTTGCCGCTGTACGCTGACGCGCCAGCGCGTCCGGTGCTGTCGTCTGGGCTGCTGGCGGGTTCTTGCACGCCATCTGCCAGAATCCTGCCCATGAACGCCCTCAACGTCACCGAATACGTCCAAACCCTGGGTTTGCAGGCAAAAGTGGCCTCAGCGCTTATGGCGTCTGCGCCTGCAGCTATCAAAAATAAAGCATTGAAGGCGCTTGCAGCGCTGTTGCGCACGCAGGGCCCCCAACTGCAGCAAACCAATGCGCTCGACTTGGAGCGCGCCCGCGCTGCCGGCCTGGCCGAACCCATGATCGACCGGCTCAAGCTCACCCCCAAGGTGCTGGAAACCTGTGCCCTGGGCTGCGAGCAGCTCGCCGCCATGCCCGACGTGATCGGCGAAATCCGCGGCCTGCAGCAGCAGGAGAGCGGCATCCGCGTCGGCCAGATGCGCGTGCCGATTGGCGTCTTCGGCATGATTTACGAGAGTCGCCCCAACGTCACCATCGAGGCGGCGAGCCTGGCCATCAAAAGCGGCAACGCGGCCATTCTGCGCGGCGGCTCTGAGGCCATCGAGTCAAACCGGGCGCTGGCCTTGCTGGTGCGGCAAGCGCTGCACGCCGCCGGTTTGCCGCAGGACGCCGTGCAGTTGGTGCAGACGACCGACCGCGAGGCGGTGGGCCAGCTCATTGCCATGCCGCAATTTGTGGATGTCATCATCCCGCGCGGTGGCAAGGGCTTGATCGAGCGCATCAGCGCCGGCGCCAAGGTGCCCGTCATCAAGCATCTGGACGGCAACTGCCACAGCTACGTGGACGACCCTTGCGACCTCGACATGGCGCTGCGCGTGGTGGACAACGCCAAGACGCAGAAATACAGCCCCTGCAATGCCAGCGAAAGCCTGCTGGTGGCGCGTGCCGTGGCGCCGCAGTTCTTGCCGCGCATGGGCGCCGTGTTCGCAGAAAAAGGCGTCGAAATGCGGGTCTGCGCGGAATCCATGGCGTTGTTAGCGGAAGTTTCGGGCGCAAAACTGGTGCCGGCAAGCGAGCAGGATTGGTCGCAAGAGTATCTGGCGCCCATCATCAGCATCAAAGTGGTCGAAGGCGTTGACGAAGCCATCGCCCATATCAACCGCTATTCCAGCCACCACACCGACGCGATTCTCACGCGCGACCACATGCACGCGCAGCAATTCCTGCGCGAAGTCGATTCGGCCAGCGTCATGGTCAACGCCAGCACGCGCTTTGCCGACGGCTTCGAGTACGGGCTGGGCGCCGAAATCGGTATCAGCACCGACAAGTTCCATGCGCGTGGCCCGGTAGGCATCGAAGGGCTGACTTCGCTCAAATGGGTGGTGCTGGGGCAGGGCGAGGTGCGCGGCTGAAGGCTGGCACTGTCCTTTCAAGCGCTCTTCGTGGCATTTCGCCTGGGCGCTTGGGCCTTGCCAGTACCCATTTTTTGGTGCGCTTGCGCACTTCTACAATTGTCCGATCCCTCCTGCAAGGCCCCGCATGGTTCCGCACCTTATCACCGCCCTCACGGGGCCCATTAACGAGCTTGAGCAGCGCATCATCGATTCGATGCCAGCGACCGAGCGCTGGTTTCGTCTGGAGTGGATGGAGCACACGCCGCCGTTCTACACCTCGGTGGACATCCGCAATGCAGGCTTCAAACTGGCGCCAGTCGACACCAATCTGTTCCCCGGTGGCTGGAACAACCTGACACCCGAGATGCTGCCGCTGGCGGTGCAGGCGGCCATGGCGGCGATTGAAAAAATCTGCCCCGAAGCACGTAACCTGCTCATCATTCCCGAGAACCACACGCGCAACAGCTTCTATTTGAGCAACCTGGTGCAGTTGCAGCGCATCTTCAATATGGCGGGGTTGAATGTGCGTGTGGGTTCCGTCAGCCCAGACGTGAAGAAAACCACCGTGCTTGAGCTGCCGCACGGAGAGAGCCTGACCCTTGAGCCCGTGGTGCGCACGCGCGGGCGCCTGGGGCTCAAGCACTTCGACCCCTGCACCATCTTGCTCAACAACGACCTGTCTGCTGGCGCGCCTGGCATTCTGGAAGACTTGCATGAGCAGTACCTCTTGCCCCCCTTGCATGCGGGGTGGTCGGTGCGCCGCAAGAGCAACCACTTTCGCAGCTATGAGGAGGTGTCCAAGCGCTTTGGCAAGGTGCTGGGCATCGACCCCTGGCTCATCAACCCGCTGTTCGGAAAATGCAGCGACGTGGACTACAGCACCGAGACGGGGCTGGACGCGGTGCAGACCCAGGTCGATGTTGTGCTTGGCAAGGTGCGGCGCAAGTACAAGGAATATGGGATCAAGGAAAAGCCGTTTGTCATCGTCAAGGCCGACAACGGCACCTACGGCATGGGGGTGATGACGGTGCGCGACGCCAAGGACCTGGAAGTGCTCAACCGCAAGACCCGCAACAAAATGGCTGTGGTAAAGGATGGCCAGCCAGTGCACGACGTCATCGTGCAGGAAGGCGTGCTGACGCAGGAGCGCCTGAACGGTGCAGTGGCCGAGCCAGTGGTCTACATGATGGACCGCTACGTGGTCGGTGGTTTCTACCGCATGCACCCAGACCGCGGCGTGGATGAAAACCTCAACACCCCCGGATCGGCCTTTGTGCCGCTGGCCTTTGACCAGAGCACGCACATGCCGCAGCTGGGCGCAAGGCCAGGCGCGAGCGCGCCGAACCGCTTTTACATGTACGGCGTCATTGCGCGCCTTGCCATGCTGGCCGCCAGCTACGAGCTGGAGGCCACCAATCCAGACGCCGAGATATACGAGTGAGCGCTCACCTGCAAGGGGGGAGTTGTCCTGTTGCAACAATTGGCAACAGCGCCCCACCGCGACGGCACGCAGCGCTTTGTGCGGCGGCCGCCCCGGCGCAGAATGGCCGGCCTGATTCTCTGAAGCGGCTGGGTGCCTGAAAGCGCCCATTGGCTGTTCCTGCCCCAGTGCAAACTTCCAAGTCATCCCTCTCGGCTCTCACCCTTGCCGCCATAGGCGTCGTCTACGGTGACATTGGTACCAGCGTTCTGTACGCCATCAAGGAGGTTTTTGGTTCGGGTTACGTGCCATTTACCCAGGACAACATCTACGGGATTCTGTCCATCTTTTTCTGGACGCTGACCGTCATCGTGTCCCTGAAGTATGTGGTGCTGGTGCTGCGTGCGGACAACAATGGGGAAGGCGGCCTGGTGGCAATGCTGGCCCTGGCGTCCCAAGCCGTTCTGGACAAACCGCGTTTGCGCAAGACGCTGTTGGCAGTAGGTATTTTTGGCACTTCGCTGTTCTATGGCGATGGTGTCATCACCCCGGCTATTTCAGTCTTATCGGCGGTCGAAGGCTTGGAGGTGGTGTCGACACAGTTCACGGAGTACGTGATACCAGCGACCTTGCTGGTGCTGTTTTGCCTATTTTTTGTGCAAAAGCGCGGTACGGGCGGCATAGGGAAGTTCTTTGGTCCGATTACCCTGGTGTGGCTGCTTAGCATCGGGCTGCTCGGCCTCTCGCACATTGCCGAACATCCGGAGATCCTGTGGGCGCTCAGCCCTCACCACGCGCTGAGGTTCATTTTTGCCAACCCAGGCACGAGCTTTGTCGTTCTTGGTTCTGTGGTGTTGTGCGTCACGGGGGCGGAGGCGCTGTATGCCGATCTTGGCCATTTTGGCAAGACGCCGATACGCATTGCGTGGTTTACGGTGGTCATGCCAGCGCTCACGCTCAACTATTTTGGGCAAGGCGCCTTGTTGCTGGCGCATCCTGAGGCGGTGAAGAATCCGTTCTACATGATGGCGCCTGACTGGGCGCTGCTGCCGTTGGTGATCCTGGCCACAATGGCCACGGTGATTGCCTCGCAGGCCCTGATCACAGGCGCGTTCAGCGCGACCAAGCAGGTGATCCAGCTAGGGTATTTGCCGCGCTTGAACGTTCAACACACCAGTGTGCGCGACACGGGGCAGATCTATCTGCCCTTTGTCAACTGGGGGCTATTCGCAGCCATCGTACTTGCCGTGGTGCTGTTTCGTTCATCGAGCAATCTCGCTGCAGCGTATGGCATCGCCGTGACGCTGAACATGCTGATCACCACGGTGCTGACATTCTTTGTCTTGTACTACGGCTGGCGCTATCCCTTGGTGCTGTGCCTGGGCGCCACCAGCTTTTTCTTCTTGGTCGACCTGGCATTCTTCACGTCAAATCTGCTCAAGCTGTTCCAGGGCGGCTGGTTCCCCCTCATGATCGGCGGGGGCGTTTTCACGCTCATGATGACCTGGAAGGAAGGCCGTCGCCTGCTTAATGAGAAGCTGCGCAGTGATGCTATCGATCTGTCCGATTTTCTTGAATCGGTCTTCGTCAACCCACCAACGCGCGTCGAGGGGACGGCGGTGTTCTTAAGTGCCGAATCCGGCACCGTGCCGAATGCACTGCTGCACAACCTCAAGCACAACAAAGTGCTGCATGGCACCAACGTGTTCGTCACAGTGAACAACCACGAGGTGCCCTGGATTGGCCTCGATGGCCGCCTGCAGGTGGAATCCTTGGGGCACGACTGCTGGCAGGTGGTCATTCATTACGGCTTCAAGAACGATCCTGACGTGCCTCGCGCCCTGCAACTGCTGCGCGGGCGCGGTTGTGATCTGGAGCCCATGACGACGAGCTATTTCCTGTCCCGTGACACCGTCATCCCCACGATTGGCAGCGGCATGGCGCCGTGGCGAGAAAAACTATTTGCCCAAATGCACCACAACGCCGGTGCAGCAGCAGACTTCCTCAACCTGCCGAACAACGCCGTGGTGGAACTGGGTTCGAAAATCGAGATTTGACAGGCTCATGAGCCAGAGCGCATCGTCGATAGAACGGTGGGCCGGGCACAATGCGTGCCATGCAATTTTTCAAAGACCTGAGTGTCTCGGCCGTCAGCGCAGGCTTTGTCGCCGTGCTCGTGGGCTTCACGAGTTCGGTGGCGATTGTGTTTCAGGCGGCGCAGTCGTTTCACGCCACACCGGGCGAAATGGCCTCGTGGATGTGGGCCCTGGGGCTTGGCATGGGGCTGTGTTCGTTGCTCCCATCCTTGTGGCTGCGCAAGCCAGTCATGATCGCCTGGTCCACGCCGGGCGCTGCGGTGCTTGCCGCTGCGGGGGCCACAGGCCGATTCGATATGGCCCAGGCGGTTGGTGCCTTCCTCGTGTGCGCTGCACTGATCACCCTGGTGGGCGTTACCGGATGGTTCGAGCGCGTGATGAACCGAATTCCCACGGAAATAGCAGCGGGCCTGCTTGCTGGTGTGCTGGCGAAATTTGGTATAGACGCGTTTTCTGCCGCGCAGACAGCCTTGCCGCTTGTTCTGGTGATGCTGGGCGTTTATCTGGTTGCGCGCAGCGTCGCGCCGCGTTATGCGGTGGTGGCCACGCTTTGTGTGGGAGTTGCCTATGCCGCCATTGGGGGGCAGATGCAGTGGTCCGCAGTGACCTGGACATTGGCGTCACCACAGCTTACGGTGCCCCGATTTGACTGGAGTGCGACCATGGGCTTGGCCCTGCCGCTCTTTGTGGTGACGATGGCCTCCCAAAATCTTCCGGGTGTGGCGGTGATTCGTGCCTCCGGCTACCAGCTCCCGATCTCGCGTCTGATTACCTTGACCGGCGTTGCCACTCTGGTGCTTGCACCGTTCGGCGCCTTCGCTCTGAACTTCAGCGCCATCACGGCCGCTATTTGCATGGGACCACAAGCGCATGCAGACCCAGCCCGGCGCTACACGGCGGCGGCCTCCTGCGGGGCGTTGTATGTCCTGATTGGGGTCTTTGGTGCGGTCGTGACGGGCTTGCTGACCGCATTCCCACGGGAACTCGTGGTGGCGATCGCAGGCCTGGCCCTTCTAGGCTCTATTGGTGCCGGACTTGCCAGTGCGCTTCGGGAAGAGACGCACCGGGAAGCTGCCTTGATCACATTTCTGGTGACGCTTAGCGGTGTGGTCATTGCGGGCATTGGTTCGGCATTCTGGGGGGTGGTCGCCGGCAGCCTCGCGCTGTTTGTGCAACAGTACGCCAGCAACCCGCGTCGCCGCGCTATGTGAGCGATTCCTGAATTTCCCGCTGGACTTCCCCTGAGCTGTATGAATCTACTTTTTGTTGCCGATCCGCTCGAAGCCTTTAATCCGAAGAAAGATACGACTTTCGCCATGATGCGTGAAGCGCAGAGACGTGGGCACTCTGTATCGGCCTGCGAGCCTGCGCATTTGCAATGGAAGCTCGGGAGCAAGGTGTTTGCACGTGTGCGCCACATTGCGCTGACGGGTGAGCTCACCAATTGGTTTGGCGAGCTTGGTGCCGAAGACCGGGCTCTGGCAAGCTTTGATGCAGTGTTAATGCGCAAGGATCCGCCATTTGACAGCGAATATTTTTATGCCACCCATCTCCTGGAGCAAGCAGAGCGCGAAGGTGCACGCGTTTACAACAAGCCACGAGCGCTGCGTGACCACCCGGAAAAACTGGCTATTCTGGAATTCCCGGACTTGATTGGCCCCACACTGGTTACGCGCAGTGCAGTCCACATCCGTCAGTTCCATGAGGAACATCGGGACATCATTTTGAAGCCCCTGGACGGCATGGGTGGCATGGGTATTTTCCGGGTGGGACCGGACGGCATGAACCTCGGCAGCATCATTGAAACACTCAATCGCGGAGGCGAGGAAAGCGTGATGGTGCAGAAGTTTCTGCCTGAAATAGTCGATGGCGACAAACGTATCCTGATTATTGGGGGAGAGCCCGTTCCTTACTGTCTGGCGCGTATTCCGCAAGGCACCGAGGTCAGGGGAAACCTGGCTGCGGGGGGCAAGGGGGTCGCTCGCGCACTCAGTCCGCGCGATTGGGAAATAGGCCGGGCTTTGGGGCCTGTCCTTGCTGCGCGGGGGCTGCTGCTTGCCGGCGTGGATGTCATTGGCGACTGTGTCACTGAGATCAATGTGACCAGTCCCACCTGTTTTCAGGAAATACAGCAGCAGACAGGTTGCGACGTGGCATCCCTGTTCCAGGATGCGTTGGAGAATGCTGTCCTGCAGGCATCTCCCGCTGTTGCGCAATAAATTTTCAGGTTTCTCTGCGACATGGGGCAAACCCGTACTACAATGCAAGGCTGCGCTGCTGACGGCAGGTAAGCCCCGAGAAGGGTTTGCTGGATGCGGTGGTGCGGCGGGTGAAGTTGGTGGATGTTGAGTGAGGTGAGAAGAAAAAATTCTTCGAACCTTTTTGACAGAAGCTGAAAAATCCTGCTAGAATTCAAGGCTTCGCTGATCGCAGCGAAGCAAGCTGGCAAGAAGGGGTTTGGGCCTCGATGTGCTGGTAGAGAACCTTAAAAATATACAGCCGATAAGCGTGGGCGTTTGAGGCATGAGGCCTAAAGTTCTTTGGAACAAAAAGAAGCTGTCAAAGGCTTCGAGGGCTGTAAAAAGCTTTCAAACGCTCATGAGAGA
>NZ_JBWKZM010000023.1:0-67349 GCF_059424465.1 Simplicispira sp. GW247-4R2A
GCCATCGCCCCACCCATGCCGCCAAACAACCCGCCCAGCGCCATAGAAATTGGGCTGAGGATGAAGCTGATGACAGGCCGCAGCACCATCGTCTTGAACATGTTTTCAACGGTGTCGCCCAGGTTCGCCGCGAACCCCTTGCCGCTCTCGAACCCGCGCAGCAGCGCGTCGGTCAGGCTGCTGTTGATGCTGTCGGCCGTGCGCTGCGACTCGTCCACCATGGCCTTGTTGGCGGCGTTGTTGCTGTTGATGAACGAGTTCTGAATCGCCTTGTTGCGCAGCTCCAGGCGCTTGGCCTCTGCCTCCGGCCCGCTGCCCAGGTTCAGCTTCTCGATCTCGGCAAGCTGCTTGGCAAGGTCCACCTCGACCTTGCGCTGCGCAATGATTTTTTCGCGCTCCTGCTGCGACTGCCCGATCAGCGACACCTGCAGCTCCAGCGACTTGGCCTCTTCGGCCGACGCCGCTGCCGACTCATCCAGCTTGCGGCTCGCCTGCAGGTACTCCGTGTCCTGCAGCGTCGCCACCCAGTGCTGTTGCGCGGCGATCTTCTTCTCAAGCGCGGCAACGTAGGCCGGTGCGAACTGGTCCGACGACTCTGCCTCTGCCGCCTGCTGCTGCATCAGCGCCAGCGTGGCCTGCTCGATCGCGGTTTTCGACTTGCCGTAGTTCGCGTTCACCGCATCCTGGGCGCTCGCCTGGCCGTTGATGCTGTCGGCCTGCTTGCGCACCGCATCAACCTGGCTGTTGAGCGCCGCCTCTTCGGCCTTGAGCGCCTTCTGGCGCGCCTGCTCAGACGCCACCTGCCGGTCCACCAACGCCAGCGACTGCGCCGCGGCAAGCGCCTTCTCCTTCTCGGCCCGCGCCACCCCGCTGATCGAGGTCTGCAACTGCTGCTGAATCCTGATGACCAACTGCTCGCCCTCGGTCATCTTCTGTGCGTCCGCCCCATCCGACTTGAGCAGCGCCAGGTACTTCTCTTGCTCAACCGTCTTGGCGCGAATCGCGGCCACCTCGGACTCGTTCGCGCCGCCTGCCGTTGATTTGGTGTCGTACTTCGCCTTGATGTCGGCCAGCCGCGCGCGCAGCTGCTCTTCGGTGATCAGCCCCGCGTTCACCAGTTGCTGGCCTTCCGTCTGCGCCTTGGCGATGGCCTCGTCGCGCTTGGCGGCCTTGGTCTTGAAGGCGTCGCCCTCCTGGTCGTACTGGATGTAGAGCTTGTTGACACGGGCACGCTCAGCCTCGGCCTCGGTCCCCCGCTTGATCATTCGCTCCTGCTCGGTCAGGAACGAAAGCTGCTGCTTCAGATCCGCCAGCGGCGTATCCCACGGCAGGCTGAACGGGCGGTTGGGGTTCTGGCCTTGCGCATCCGCGATCTTCTGGCGCACGTTGGCGATCTGGTCGGCCATGGTGTCCGGGCGCCCTACGTTGAGCATCGCATCCCATGCCCGGTCCGCAATCAGGCGCACCTCGTTCCATGCCGTCTGCAGAAATCCGAGGTTGTCTTTGATGCGCTTGGTGCGCTCAGCCGACGCATCGGCAAACGCGTTCTGCGCAATCGACGCCGCCCGCTCCTTGTCCCCCAGGTCCTCTGCCGCCTTGATCTGGTCGTAGGTCGCGGCCGTGAGGTAGTTCATCGTCTCGTTCAGCTTCACGCTGGCCTTCACCGGCGCGTCGCCCAGCTCGGCAAAGTGCTTCACGGTGTCGCCCACCGCCGTGCCCACCGTGCGCTCCATCTCGTTGGCTGTCGCGGCGAACTTCTGCAGGTCTTGCCCTTGCACGCGCGCGCTGCCCGCCAGTTGGGCCAGCGTGGCCGCCGCCTGCCCCTGCGTGCCCACCACCTGGCCCACCGCCTTGGCCATGTCGGCCATTTGCCCCGCCGTGGTGCCTGCGGCATTTCCCGTGAGGATCAACGCGCTCTCGTAGGCCCGTGCCTCCTTGGCGCCCTGTATGTAGGCCACCGTCGCCGCGCCCACAGCCAGCGCGGCCGCGGCGCCCACGGGCCCCAGCACCGCCAGCGCCCGGCTGGCCGACTCCGCCGCCGTGCTCTGGCCCTCCACAATGCCCTTCACCGCCGCGCCCATGGAAGTGGTGGACTTCTCCAGCTTCCCCACAGCCGCCTCGGTCTGGGCCGTTTGTTGGTCCAGGTCTTGGCGGAACTGGCGTGCTTCCAGCACCAGCTTCATCACCAGGGCGCCCAGGTTCGTGTTCATCGCGTGCGACTTTTCTTGGTTCGTTTGGCCTTGGCCGCAATCCGGTTGTCTTCGCGCAGCACCGCCCGCTGAATAACTTCAAGCGCCTCGGTGCGGCGTGCCAGGCGCCGGTGGCGCACACCGGCCATGCCGGCAAACGCGGCAATTCCGGGCCAGTTCAGGCACACCCTGCGCCCGTCCATGCCCGCAAACACCCACTGCTCCTGCACCCGCAAAAAGAACATCCAGTCCTCCCAGTTGTCCTCGTACACCTCGAAGGCGTCCTGCTCTTCGTCGGCGGCCTTCTGCTCGCCCGCCCGCTCGGCCCGGGCCTGCTCCACCGCTTCCTCCGTGGCGCCCATGGCCCGCATGCCGGCTTCCACCGCTGCATCCACCGGCACCGCCTGGCGGCGCTTCTCGGGCACGCCGGCGGTCAGGCGGGCCCAGTGCTGCGCCGCCTCGGTCAGTTTTTTGCGCGCGCCCCGGCACTGCCTTCCCAGAAGGCGGCAGCCAGCCCAACCGGCGCCGAGCTGATCGACAAGATGGCTTCGAGCTCCTCGCTGCTGAAAGGCACCTTCTCGTTCGTGTCCTTGTCCACCAGCTCCCAGTCCACCAACTGGCGGCGCACCACATCCTGGTGCGGCACGTCGCGCAGGTCTTTCAGCTCATCGGGCGTGGCGCGCTTGAACTTGCACATCAGCGTGTTCTTGTCGAACCCGCCGCGGTCGTTGGCCACGTTCACGGTGGCTTCGATGGAAAAGGTCGGGGTAATTGCGCGTTTGAATGCCATGGGAATCTCTTGAAAAAATGGGGGGGGTGATACGGGTTGATACGGGTCTGTGGGGCGCCGCGCTTCAGGTGAAGGTCAGCACCACTTCGTCGTTGCCGGAGTTGGGCATCACGGCAAAGCTGGCGTTCAGCATGGCCACGCGGTCGGTGTCGCTCAGGCTGGGCTCCTGGCTGAACTGCAGCTTGGGCGCGGTAATGCCCACCTTGTTGCCCGCCACCGTGCCGTGCACGATGGCCAGCGCCATCTCGGTGCCCAGGCGCACGTCTTCTGCCCAGTTCTTGGTGGCCACCGTGGTCATTTCGAACACGGCGCTGGCCGTGGGCTTGCGGTCGGGGCTGCGCACGCCGGCCCGGTTGATCATGTCTTTCCAGGCCGTCTGGTTGGCCATGTCGAGCGAGAAGCTCTGCGTCACCAGATCCAGCCCGGCAATCGTGAACGTGGCGGTGTTGGTGTCGCCCACCGTCAGCGGTTTCTGGAAGCCCGTGAACACGATGCCCGTGGGGAAGGCCACATCGGTCGGCGTCTCGTACTTGCCGATGTAGGTGAACTTCATCACCGGAATGTCTTCGGCATTGAGCGTGAAGCTCACCGTTCCCTTGGCGTCTGTCATCTTGAACAGCACGCCGTCGAGGTAGGCAAACAGGGTGAGGTAGTCGCCCTCGGCGCCGTGCGGCTGGTAGGCCGCGCTGACCCCGGCGCTGAGCGTCTCGGCAAAGTCGCAGCCCAGCAGCAGCGGCGCGAACTTGGGCGCCGTGCCGGCAGCGCCGCTGCCCGCCAGCTCCACCTCGAACTCGAACTGCCGGTGCTCGCCCGCCACGATGGCGCCGTAATTGCCCTTGGCGCCGCGAATCAGGGCGCGCTCCACGAACTTGCCCTTGATCGGCTGCGGCGTCAGC
The DNA here is from genome assembly GCF_059424465.1 of Simplicispira sp. GW247-4R2A. Lineage (NCBI taxonomy): Bacteria > Pseudomonadati > Pseudomonadota > Betaproteobacteria > Burkholderiales > Comamonadaceae > Simplicispira > Simplicispira sp. GW247-4R2A. Next base: position 3,876 of record NZ_JBWKZM010000023.1, read on the forward strand.
CCCTTGCACAGGATGGCGTTCGTGCCCGGTACCGGCGCGGCCGGCGTGCCCAGGGCGGTCTGCTTCATTGCCAGCAGCACCAGGTTGCTCATCTTCAATGCCATGTCGTTCTCCTAGAAATGGGGGGGTGGCTCAGACGATCGCGCCGGGCCGGGGGCCGGTGGGGTCTTCCAGCCGGGTGCGCTTGCCCGTGTAGGGGTCGCGGGCAAAGCTGCCGGCCTGGCCGGTAAATTCGTCCGCTGGCCAGCCGCCCTCGGGCATGGGCATGGGCGTGCGCATCAGGGTGGGCATGGGGGCGCGCAGTGCAGCGGCGCCATCGGTTGTCGTTGTGTCGGGGGCGTCTTCATTCATGGCTTCATTCCTTGGAAAACGGGGTTGCAATCACGGCCGCACGTCCAGGTCCAGCACGATCCAGCCGTAGGGGTGTTCCATCTGCCGGCTGCAGCGCCAGTCCTGCGGCAGCGCGCTGTCCCAGGGCACGGGGCTGCCGGGGGCCACAGGCGCCGCCACCCAGGCGAGCACATCAGACAGCAGGGCCAGCTCGGCCTGCTCCACCGCCAGCGCGTCGCTGCCTTCGGCCACCTTCACAAAGCCCACCACACCCAGCGTGCAGTGGCCCAGTTGCCCCTCGCGGCCACGGTAGTTGGCAAAGCGCCCACCGCCACCGGCCACCAGGCAGATCACGCCCTGCTCCAGCGCGGCGGGGTCATGGTTCAGGGGGTCGAGCACCAGGCTGCGCTGCACCACGCGCAGCGGCAGGGCTGCGGCCAGGCTGGCAGCAATCGCATCCAGGGCGGTATCGAGCGCGTTCACGCTGCACCCCCTGCCGCGCCGCTGCTGGCCAGAAATTCGCGCCCCGCCTGCTCCATGCGGGCGGGGAAAGTGCGCTGCATCTGCTCGGCCACCGGCCCCACGAAGGGCTGCGCCTTGATGCCGAAATGCCGCACATGCCAGGCCAGGCCTTCGTAGCGGTCGCGCAGCTCCAGGTTCTCCTGCAGCGCGCCCGTGGTGTTCTTGCGAGCGCGCCGGCGCCCGGCAAACGCCTTGGAGGTCAGCCAGGCCTTGATGTCGGCTGCAGCCGGGTCGCTCCATACCGGCAAACCCTTGCCGGGCTTCACGCCCTCTTCCACGGCCTGGGCGTAGGCCACGCCGGGCCCCACGCTCCATTCGAGATCGCCGGTTTGCTCGGCGTGAATCGAGTTGGTCAGCGTGCTGCGAAACTTCGGCGCCCGGTTCTTCATCAGCACCGCGGCGTGCTGCGCAATGGCGGCCAGCTCGGCCCCCAGCGCCTGCTCCAGGCCAGCGCCCTGCGCGCGCATTTGCGCGCTCACCACATGCACGTTCGAGGTCGCCATGGCTAGCGCGCCTCCTTGAATTCATTCATCAGCGCCTCGAACAGCGCTGTGGGCGTGCCGTTGCGCGGCGTGCCGCTGTAGCCGTCGCGCATTTGCGTCATCTTCACCACGTTGCGGATCGCCAGTTCGCGCATCGCTTCGGCCTGGGCACGCAGCAGCAGCAGGCCCAGGTCGTTGTCGTTCACGGTCGATTCGCCCACTGTGTCGCTCAGCACATGCCGGGCGAAGTACCAAAACTTGAGCGTGCTGCCCCACACCGCCAACTGGCGCGGCGTGGGCGCGGGGCTGAGTTCCAGGTACCAGTCGGTGCCGTCGCGCTGCGCCGCCACGCGCGGCACGGCGCCGGGCCAGCACGCATCCCACGGCTTGGGTGTCTGCGATGGCTCGGCCCACAAATGGGTTTTGAAAGCGGCAAAGTCGGGGTACGCCAGCAAATAGCTCGGCTGGTAGGCGAACAGCGCCACCTCGCCGGGCCGCGTCACCGGGCGCTTGGCCTGCATGTCGGGCAGCGCCACCTGCAGCATGCGCACAAAGTCACCATCGGCAGCCGCGCGAAACTGCGCCGCGGCGTCGCCCAGCGAAGCCTTGAAGGCTGCTACCACCGATGACAAAAGCAAGGCCATGGCTGCGCGCTGCCCTTATGCCTGGGGCGCTTCGCCAGCGCCCGCCTTACCAACCGCAGCGCCTTCGCCAATCGCAGCGAGCTGCTCGGGCGTCAGAGCGGCAAGCTGCTTCGCATAGGCCGCGTCGGCATCGGCCTGCAACTGATCATTGGCGCGGCGCAGGCGCTCGGCATCCAGGGCGGCCAGCAGGCTGGTGCGCGGGGTCGCAGAGGCGCCCTCGGCTTCGCGCAGCATGTCGAGCGCCTCTTGCTTCAGGGCGGGCAGCTCGGCGGTGATGTCTTTCACGCTGCGCGCTTGCAGCGCCTGCACCAGCTCGGCCATCGTGGGTTCTGCCGGCGCACCGTCCTGCTCAGGCGCGCCGCGCCGCTCGGGGGGCAACAGCGCTTCGTCAATGTCGCGGCCAGATCCTGGGGGGATCAGCTTGCCACCCACGAAGATGGCATTGCGCGTGTGGTTCTCGATGTGTCGGGTGCCCATGGGGTTCTCCTTTGCTGCTGCGCCCCTGGCGCGCCTCCAATGGGCGCGCTCAGGGGGTTTCACAGTCGCTCTTAGGGTTATTAGGCAGCCCGCGCCACACGGCCCGTGCCGCTGTAGACGACGATCGAGGTCAGGCTGTTCTTGAGCTGCGTCGGCGTGTGGCTCACGATGTACTGCGTGCCAAAGCCTTCCTGCTGGTCGGTGTACTGGCCGTTCGCGTTGCGCGCCTGCTCGGGCGGGTTCATGGCAAAGGCCTTCACCATGCGAAAGCGCGTGTTCGCCCGCTCACCCACCAAAATGCGGCTGTCGCCCAGCACCAGCCCCGGCGCGGTGGGGTTGAAGGTGGGAACGCCCTTGGTGAAGCCCAGCGATCCATCCGCCGCCAGGCCCGTGGCCACGCGCGAGCTGCTGGCCCGGAAGCTCTCGGCCTGCGTCAGCGCGTTGTCCATGGCGCCGCTCATCAGCGCGAAGTTGGCCGTGTAGTAGCGGTCGTTCTCGATCACCACCTTGCGGTTGCCAATCTCGGTCAGCAGGCGGTCGTAGCGGTCGCGGATGTTCTCGCCGCCCACCGCGTCCATGTCCCACACAGAGCGGTTCGTGGCGCGGAAGCCCGCCACCGTCAGCACCTTGCCATTGGCAGGCACCACCACCGTACCGGTCTGGTCCAGCAGGCGCAGTTCGCCCAGGTTCCAGTCCATGGCGTAGTAAATGCCGTTGGCCAGCGCGCTGCCATCGGCCGGCAGGGCGTATTCGGTGCGCACCGTGCCGTCGTAGGTGATGGTCAGCGCATTGGTCGGGCTGCCCACCGCATTGCCTTTGAGGTCGTAGGCCTGGCGCGGGCGCACCACCGGGAACACGCTGGTGACGAACACCGCGTTCGTGCCGTTGCACTGGGCCGTGAGCGTGTCGCTGAACGCCACGGCGCCCGCTTCGTCGGCGGAAAACACTATTTCGTTGTAGTTGATCGCCTCGGTGTCCTCGCCCACGATCCGCACGATGTTGCGGATGTTCTCGGCCAGCGGGTCGAAGTCGATGGGAGCGGCGCTCATCAGCAGGCGCAGCTCGCTCGAAACCAGGTAGGCCAGCTTTTGCGGGATGGGGCGGGCCTCTTCTTGCGTCTGGATCACACCCGCACGGCGAATGCCCTGCCCTTCATAGCGGCGCAGCGCCCCCACGCCAGCGGCAGACCGGTCGCGGTAGCTGTAGGGCACCGTCAGCACGTTGGCAAACGGGGCCGTGCCGGCATTCACGAAGGCCAGGCTGGTCAAGTTGTAGAGCGCCTCGCGCAGCACGGTGCGCTCGGCCACCACGGGCACGGCCACGTCGCTGATGCTGCCGGTACCGGCGGCGAGCATCTTGTGCTCGGCGTCCAGGCGCTGGCCGTTCTCGGCGTCGAACTGGGCCAGCGCCTTCTCGGCAAAGTCCTTGTTCACCGCGAGCAGCTTGCCGCCCGTCTTCTCGAAGCGCTTGGCCTCGTTCATGCCCTCGTAGCCCAGGCGCTTGTCAATGGTGGCCTGCAGGCTCTTGATGCTGTTCGAACTGTCCACGCTGATGCGCGCGTTGCCCGCAATCTGCACATAGCCCAGGCCCTGCAGCTTGGCCTGTGCACTGAGCTGCATGGCGTGGTCTACCTGCATCTGCGCCAGGCCCTTCACCTGTTCGTCGGTGGTCGCCTCGGTCACCATGGGCGCGGCCTTGGCGGTCAGCGCGGCCACTTCGTCGGCGCTCATCTCCTTGCAGCCGTCCTTGATGGTGTCGGACAGCAGCTTGTGCTTGGCCGCAATGGTGGTCTGCGCCAGCGTCTTGGCGTCGTCAGCCGCCTTCATGGCCAGCTTGACGGCGGCGTCCACGTCCACAGCGGGCGTGGCCAGGGTAATCGTCACGTTCTGCGGCGTGCCGTGGTTCTGGGCGGCCAGCGCCTTCACCTGCTCATGCACCGCAGCGCCGTTGGCCTTCCAGGTCTCCACCAGCGACAGGCATTTGGCCTGGTCGGCGGCAGCCGCGTCGAGTTGCTTTTGCGCCTCGGCCAGCAGCTTGGTGGCCACAGCGTCCGACAGGCCCAACGCCTTGTAATGCGCCTTGAGTTGTTCAATGAAGTTCATGGTGTCCTGCTCCTGCAGTTCTTTGAGAAGTTGGTGGGACACGGCCACGCGCACGCTCGCGTCGTGGTCGTTGTCCTGCGAAAGGGATTTGGGGTCGATGCCGTCCAGGCGCGAAATCACGGGCCGGTTCGTCAGGCCCGCACCCAGCAGCACGCAGCCGTGCTGCTGCTTTTTTTCGTTGTCCTGCCACGCTTCGTGGTATTCGGCCGACAGGTAGGTAAAGCCCCGCTCCTTGACGGACTGCACGCCAAACGGCGTCCACTCCACCAGGGCGCGCAGCCGCCCGTCTTCGACCGACAGCCGCAGCACCTTGGCCGCGGCGCCATCGTCTGGCCGGTGCGCCACGTCAATGAACACGTCCTGCCCCAGCACGCGGCCATCGAAGTTCTGCACCATCTGCGCCAGCATGGCGTGGGTGATCGCAAAGTCGCCATAGCGCGGGTCGTGGAACTGCCCGACACGGGTCAGCGTGATCCACGAAGTCTTGGCGCCCTCGGCGAGCGAAATGCTTTGCGACAGGAACCGCACCCGGCCCGGCACCCCATCCTCATGCCCCAGGCGAATGTGCCGCCCTGCCGGCGGCGCCTTCCACGCAGCCACCGCCGACACGGCCATGACTGCAAGAGCAATAAGGGTGAAACGCTTCATGGTGCCTCTGACGCGGGGTTGTCCGCGTGGGCATCATGAGCAATTGCAGCGCGCTAAAAAAGGGGGCAAAAAGCGCGCCTAGCGCTTTATCGGCAAGCGCTGGCAGCTATGGATTTTGGAGCGGTTTTTGGGGATATGGGGATTCCCATATCCGGGTGGACTACGCCTGCGCCTTGCGCGCAACCGTGTGGAATATGTCCCATCCATCCTTGAGCAGTTGCCGCAGCCCGAACATCTGCGCCATGGCCTGCTCGCCGTCAGGCCCGAAGGGCGGCAGTGTGCACCCGATGCGCGCCGTGTACCCGCCCGCCGGGCTCGGCTCGAACGCCACCACAAACCCCGTCTCGCGGTGCGTGGCGGTCAGCCCGTCAACGTCCACATCCCAAGCCCGCCGCCAGCTCATGCGGTGGTGGTTGCCGTCGCCGTAGGGGTGAGCTAGGTTCATGGTCGCACCAGGTCCACTGTCACAAAAGTGCCATCGGCAAAATGAACTTCGGCCACGTTGACCTGCGCGCTATCCTCCACCGGAACACCGTAAAAGCGGGCGGCATGGGTAGGCGGGTTCAAAAATAATCCTGACGCCTCCACCTCAGCCAATCCCTCGAATCGACTCGCCCACAGGATCGATAAGCAAACGCGTACAGCGCTTTGACCGCCATCCATTGCCTTTTTGACGCTGTAACGCGCACTACGCACGTTGTCCAAGAACGATGGTCTCAATTCGTCCATCACAGATCCTTCACCAGCGCCGCGTATTTCGCATCCACCTTGGCGCTCACGTTGTAGGGCACGGCCGCAGGCGGCAGCTCGATGCCCATGCGCTGCGCCAGCAGTTGGCCGTCGATGTACTTGTCGCCATGGCGAATCAGCTTGGCGGCGGTCAGAAATGCCTCCTTTTGCTCCCGCGTCTGAAAGCACAGGCCCACCCAATACTCGCTGTCGGTCGCCAGCTTGAATCGGTCCTGCTCCGCCTTCGAACGCGCCTTGAAGGCTTCCAGCACCGCGCTGGTTTCCTTCAAAGCCACTTCCTCGTTCGTCAGGGTGTCGTAGTCCAGCTCACCAATCGGGTCATCGATGTCCGGGCCATCGTCGGCGTCGAGCGCTTTCAGGCCGTCCAGGCTATCGAGCCCGTCCAGGCCACCACCGTCCAAATCGTCCAGGCCGTCAAGCGCTGACAGGTCGGTGTCGGTCCCCTGCGAGCCGTGCGGTGCCGTTGCGTTGGGCGAATTCATAGCGGGCAATCTCCATGTCCACGAGTGGGAACCAGTCCAGGATGGTCCGGTAGTCCCTTGGGAAATGCTCCCTGATCTTGATCAGAAAGCGCAGGTCCAGGCCGTCAAACGAGCGCCCGAACACCTTGTAATCCACAGGCAGCTTGATATCGGCCTTGACCAGCTCGGCCAGCAGCTGCTCCTTTTTCCAGTCCCAGCACGGGTAGAAATACTGGCGCTTGGCGTTCACCCCCTGGCTCTTGATCAGCGAAGCCCGGCGCATGGGGCTGTCCGCTGCGCGCACGCCCGTGGCGGTCCACACATCTTCGGGCAGGTTGCAATCCTCGATCACCGCGCCGCGCATGTCGTCGTACTCAAAGTTTGGCCAGCCCACCGCGTCGATGATGCGCAGCCGCTCCGGCGCCTGGTAGGTGGCATGGTTGATCCACCGGTAAAAAGCAGGGTGCGGCAGCTGCACGATGTGCTTGCCCAGCTTCTGCTCGGCATAGGCGATGTAATCCCCCACGAACTCCAGGCCGGGCACCAGGTACAGGTAGTACGGGGTGAAGTCGAAGTAGTCGCGCGCACTCAGCCAGGCAGCCCAGCTGTCTTTCCCCAAGGAAAACGACAGCAGGGCCTTGTCGTGGCCGGTGGCGGCGCGCACCACCTCGCAGACGGGGTTAGTCATGCTGCTCACTTCTCAAAACGAGACAGCTCAGCCGTCGCCTGCGCGTAGTCAATGGACTGCGCGGCCGGCCATAGTTGGGCATAAGCCAGGCTGGATACATGCACCACCTCGCCCAGGTTCACAGCAGCAAGTCCCACACTGGAAAGGCCGCGAACCTTGTCGCCCCCCATGTGCCGGTGCGCGGCGTCATAGACAACCTTGGCGCCATGCTGGCGGCAGGCATCGAAAATGTCTTGGTCTGTCATTGCAGGCCCCTTCAATCTTCCAGCGCCGCCATGGCTTCATGCCGCATGCGGCCCCATTCCCCATTGCCCTCGTTCACGCTGCGCACCCATTCAAGCCCGGCCTTTGAAATGCGAACTGCATCGGCCTCGCTGATCTGCTCACCGTCGGCAAATGATTCCGCGTACAGGCGAATTTCATAGGTGCTCTGCAAACGCTCTTCAATCTCGGCACGGTCATTAACCAGGTCACCCACGTTGGAAATAAAGCCATCTAAGACATCAAAAAGTTTTGGCATTGCTTGCTCCTGTTGGTTGGCTGCCTATGCGGCAGTTGAAAGACGCAGACGGTCATTGCAATTTCCCACCGTGGTTGATCACCCCCACCTGCCCACCAGCGGCAGATTCGGCTTGAACTTCCGCCAGCAGCATCTCTTGCACCGGGTCCGGCGCACCGCCGCGCTCCAGGTGCTCCAGATACCACTGGTGAATCAACCCCGCCACGTTGTCCTCTGGCTGATCTCTGAAGAGGGCAATGTCGATGCCCGACTCCCTGCAAATGGCCTCAATCGGCGCCCAGTCGAACTCGACATCCAGGGTCACCGGGTCTCGGCTCAGCTTCAGTGCCGCAAAGTCGAGCCCTTGCGGGATATGGATACGGACCAATTTTTCGTCCACGATCAGCCTTCCTCAATCTCGAAGTGCTCGGCGATCACGTCAGCATCCACACCGTGGGTCTCGCACCACTCCAACGCTTTCGCGTGACTCAAGACCTCGATGCCACTGCCGCCGCAGCTTCCATTGCTACCGCACGGCTGCGACCAGCGACTCATCGCGCCGCCTTCACCATGCACAAAGTAAGTGCCCTTGCTGGTGATATACAAAGTCTCTTCGCAGGCTTGGAAGTCTCTTCCATAAATCCCGTTGTCCCAGCTGGCAATCTTGGTAGCTGTTTCGGTGTTGTAAACCTTGCCATCGATCACTTTTTTCATTTCCATCTCCAAAGTCCGCGTCTACCCAGCGGAGCGGGTCGGGGCACCATGCCCCATCTCTTCCAAATGCCGCCGCACCCGCGCCGGCGAAAAAACCCCCCAGTCCCGCAAGTGGTAGGCCCAATCGGCCCGGCCCTCTCGCATGGCCTCGATCTGGCAGCCCATGCCCCGCAAGTCCTCGACCAGGCGAATCACGGTGGGCCTGCTTGTGTCCAGGCTGGCGGCCAGCTCATGGCTTGACTGAGGGCGGCGATCCAGGGCGGCCAGCAGCCTGAGCGACTTGTCCATTTTTGGGTTCATCGCGGCATGATAGGCTCATTTTTTGGGATTGAGAAGCTCGGCCGTGGCCGGGCATGGTCAGCAGCTGCATACGGGGTACAAAGGGGCGCACGGCTTCAATGGTGCGAAGAATGCTTTTATGCATATTGATTCTCCAAAAACCTCTGCAAACCCCCGAGGTGCGGGGACCGATTTATTCAATCGATGCCGGATAGTAGCATCATTTTCTAATATCAACAATAGCCAAAAAATACCCGACTGATAAAGCCGGGTATTAGGGGTTTCGGGCTATCACGACCCCGACGAACGACCACCGGACAAGCCAGCGGCGCGGGTCAACTGCGCATAGCTCGACTTGGTAGCCTTGCTCGCACGGTTGTACGCATTTCGAGTGGGGCGCCCTTCAGCGCGGCCACGACGCAAACGTGTTGCCATAATTTTTCACCTCCTTTCCCCGTCAACGGACGGCGTTTTACACAAGGCGCCCACAGCCAGCGGCTATGAAAGCGCATCCGTGATCTTTTTCACAATGACTTTGTCCACCATGGGCTGCACCGTCCCATCCGGGTACACCAGCCGCAGCCCTTTGATGCGCTCCAGGTTGCGCAGCGCCACGGCGGGCACGTCGTCGGCCAGGATGGCCAGGCGCTCGGTATCCACGTGCACGCAGTCCCACAGCGCTTCCCACGTGCGCTCGATGGGGTAGTCATGCAGCCGCCGGGGCTTGACCTGCTTGAACACCACGCAGTAGCGCAGCAGGCGGGCGTCTTCCAGCAGCAGCGCGGTGCTCTCCCGGCGCGGGTTGTCCTTGTACTGCTGCAAGAGGTCATCAAAATTCATAGCTGCTACCCCTTACCAGTCAAGCGCTGGCGTGCCAAACGGGCATCAACCGCCCGCAGCGGCGCGCGGATCATCCCCGTGCGCAGCAGGCCCTGGTCGAAGTACGTGGCCTTGGTCTTGCCCAGCACGCCATCGCGCACCTCGGGCGCCAGGCGCTGCAGGGCCTGCAGGGCGGTTTCTTTGCCGGCGCGCTCGGCGTCGGTCACTTCCTCTTCAAACGCCATCACCACGAAGCTCAGTGTGTTCGGGTGCGCTGGCCAGGGGCAGCTTGCGCGGTCGGGGTACACGCCGGGGCCCAGGCCGTGCAGGTTCTGCGATGCCAGCAGGTCGCACACGTCCGGCTTGGGGTGCGCGGGGCTCAGCAAAAACCGCCAGCCGGAAAAGCCCGGCGTGCCCTCGCCCGCCGCCATGTACGCCTCGCCATGCGCCCGGTTGATCTCGGTGCGGAACACCCGCTCCACCTGGCTGAACACGCCGTTGTCGCGGTCGGTCAGCGTGCCGGCGGCTTGCGCCAACGCCCCCGCCCGGCCGGCCACCACGCGGGCCATCACGTCGCCAGGCACCTTGTCGCCGGCCAGGATGAAGTCTTGCGCCGCCCGGGATGCGCTCTGCCCCATCACCACGGCCTGGCCTATGGCGCGGGTCAGCGCCTGCTTGGCGCCCAGGTCCAGGCGCCAAAGCCGGTCCGAGAGGGTCAGGCCATCGGCCAGGGTGAACTCGCGCACAAAGCGCACCGCCGCCTGGTGCACGCGCATGGCGGCGCTGCTGTCGAGCACCGCCTGCGCGCCGCTGGTGGCACCTGCGGCACTTGCGCTGCCTGCGCCATCGAGCGCGCCCACGGCTCCCAAGCCCTGGGCGGTGTAGGGCCGCACGCCCAGCTCGGCCGCCTGGTCAATGGCGCGGGCCACCAGCGCATCGCGCGCCGCGCTCAGGCCATCCACCACCGCCTCGATCTGCGCGAGCAGCTCGCGCAGGCGGTGCTGGGGAACCTCTTGCTGTGCATCCACCGCCGCCGCGATGCGCGCCCGCACCTCCTCGGCCGCCCGGCCATAGAGCACTAGCAGATCCTCCACGCCACGGCGGTCAAGATCGTGCATGGCGTGGCGGGCCTGGCGGCTGGCGCGGCGGATGGCGGCGGCTTGTTTCACCCTTCGATGCCCTTCACCGTGGCGACGGCCTTGCCGATGGCCTCCAGCACTTCCACGGTCAGGCCAAGGATCGAATCGTTTTCGTCGCGTTGATTCGCTGCGTCCTTGAACAAACCAAACTGCCATGGGTCGCCCGGATTGGCGCGCGCGGCAACCAACCTGAGAGGCTGGCTGTGGATGGTCTTGCCCAGTTCAATTTCGACTTTCATGGCATCACTCCACCAGCACCCAATCTTCGGCCAGCATGTCCGTCTGACTGGCGAGCCACGGCACAAACTTGTTATCGGCCGTCTTCATGCCGATCCATGGAAGCAAAGCAGGAACACGGCTGCGCCAGTCATGGTCGTATTCATTGCGGGGACCGAAGTTGCCTTTATGCAGTTGCACTTCTCTGGCCTTGACATACTCCAGCCACATACCCTTGCCATTCCACCCCGCGCGTGCCACGCGCTGGCCCGCCTTGAGCGCTTCAATGGCCAGGCCAAACGTCATCCCTGAGCACTGCCGATAGGCCCGCTGGAACACGTCCGCCGGCGACCAGCTCACATAGCCCGCTCGGTCCGGCATGTTGGCCTTGCCGCCGTCCAGGTACTCCACCAGAAAACCGAGGTCGCTGCCGTCTTCATCGGCGGGCAACGGCCAGCCGCGGTAGGTGTTGTATTCGGCCCGATTCATTGGGGTGGCGTTGATGAGTTTTACGCCGATGTATTTCGTTGTCATGCTGTTTTGCTCCTGATTTAAGAGCGGCCTTTGCCGCCATTGCTACCCGCAACGCCAATAGCCGTCGCGCTCTCGCCCTTGGGCGCATTCCCCGGCGTCACGTTCACGCGCCCGCCGGCGCCCTGCGCGGCTGGTGGGTACGGGTCGTTGCGCGCGGCCTGCTCGATGCGCTTGTCGCGCACGTAGTCCGGGTCCAGCCCCATGTCGGCGTACACCATGTCGTCTGGCAGGCCCAGGCTCATGTACTTCAGCGCCAGGTCGGCCACCTGGTTGGGCGTCTCGGTGCGGCGCTGGGCAAAGCGCAGGGTGAATTCGCCCACGTCCGGATCAATGCCCTTGAAAAGCAGGTGAATGCGGAAGGCCACCGTATAGCTGGCCGCCATGGCGTCTTGCAGGCTGTCCACCTCGTCGTAGTAGCTGCGCTTCAAGTCTTCAAGAATGTCGCGCGCCATGCCTTCGGTGTAGCCAAACAGGCCCTTGGGCGCGGGGCTGCCGGCGTAGAACGTGTCGAGCAGGTGCACCACGTCGGCAATGTCGCCCAGCGTGGCGTCGCCCTGCACGGCGGTGACGCCCCCTTTCTTGTTCAGGTAGTAGTCGGTGGTGATTTCGCCGCGCTCGCCCTCCACCTGCTTGCGGTAAGCGAGCAGCGCGGGTTCGTCAGCGCCTTCCAGCACGTGGGCCATGCGCAGCGGGGCGCGCATGCGTCGGCGCAGCACCAAATCCTCTTCGGTCATCGTCAGCTTTTGCCAGACGTGGGCACACGAATCGAGAAACGGCCGCCCCATGCTGCCCAGGTCATCGAAGTTGTCGGGGTCGAGCCGCGCCACGCTCATTTGCCAGGCGGCCCAGCTCGCCATGGTGGTGCCGGTCATCACGTCGCGCTGCTCCCAGGCCGCAGCCGGGTTTTTGAAGCGCCCGCCGATATCGGTGATCGGCACCAGGGTTTCGCTGGGCATGCGGATGGCGGCCACCACGTCTTGCGTGTCGTTCAGCACGAGCTGCAGCGGCAGGTTTCCTTCCATCACGAAGCCGCGCGCATCGCTCTTGAGCTTCTCGCCCATCTCCAACTGCAGGCGCCCCTGCAGGGCGCGCCATTCGCGCTTGAGCACTTCGCTGCTGGCCTTCTCGTTCACCTGCAGCACCAGGCCGCCACGGATGCAGTCGCGCGCCAGGCGGTTGTGGATCTGCTTGACCCGGCCGTCGCGCCGGTCCATGTCGCGCACGGTGCGCACCATGGCGCGGCGCTCGGTGTCAAGCCACATGTTGCGGTACATGCGGGCCAGGGCATCGTCGCCGGGCAGGCGCACGCCGGTCTCCTGCGGCAAGGGCGTGGTGGACGGGTACACGTCACGCCACATATTGGTGATGAGGGTCAGGGCGGCACTGGGCAGCGAGGAAAGGGTTTTGCGCATGTCGTCGGTTCCTTGTGCTCTTAGGCCGGCAGCAAGATGCCGCCGCTCGATGGCGCCCACCGCTGACCAAAGCCTTGAATTGCGCTGGCAATGCGCTGCATCACCACGCCGGGCCCGGCCAGCAGACTCTCTCGGCTTTGCTTGCGGCTCTGGATGACGGCCGGGGCATCGGCCAGGCCGCGCGTCAGCAGGGCGTACACGGCGGCGCAGGCGGCGTCGAAAAAGTCGTCGCCCACCTTGCGGTCCACCATCGAAAAGCTGCTGTAGCTCGCCTGCGTGGGGGTGGCCTTCATGTTCCCCATCTGCCGCACGAAGGCCAGCCATTCCTCGGGCTCGCGTTCGTCGGCCACGTCCACATACGGGAAGGCGGCGCGGTTGTGGTGGAAGGCCTCGCGCAGCGCGCTGGCCATCACGTGTTTCGTCATGCCCTCGAAGCGCATGGGGGCAAAGGCCCACTCGTTCCAGGCGCTGGCGGTGCTCTGGCCATCGGCCACCACCTCGCGGTTCACGTGCGTCAGGCCCTTGCGGTACAGCGCATCGTTCACGCCGGTCAGCATGCCCACGCCGTAGGCGTCGCCTATGCCGTAGTCGGGGCGGAAGTAGTCCCAAATCGCCACCAGGTCTTTCGCCAGCGTGCTGTCGCTCACGCCAGCGGCCCAAATCTTCACGAACGGGAAGGTGATCCAGTTGCCGAGCTGCTCGCAAATCACCAGCGCGCTTTTCGACGCCGCCGGGTCTTCGCCGTGGCCGGTGTGGTCGTAGCCCAGGCTCAGCAAGCCGCGGCGCTTGTACCGCTGGCCCGGTACCGGGCAGGCGCGCTCCAGGCCCGCCTCAAGGCCCAGGGCGCTGGCGCGGCGAATGTGCTCTTCCCAAATCCAGTTGCGCGCCCGGATGTTCTTGCACAGGAACTGCCGGATGTACTCATCGGGCGGCATCTGCAGCTGCATGCTTTTCGCCCAATCGGCGTTCACCATGCCCAGCTGCACGCCCAAGTGCACGTCGACCGCTGGCAGCACGTGGTATTCGCCGGTGTTGATGAGCGACTGCAGCACGTCCGCGCCCTTGTACACGCCGGTAATGCGGATGCGCGGTTTGAATTGCTGTTCGCGTGGATCCACACCGGCACGGCGAGAGGATCCCAGCATGGGCAGAAAGCGCGACATCAGCCGGTCTTGCGGCATGTCGTCGGCTTCTTCGAGGTCGGCAATAGTGATCGATTCGCCGTCGATCTGGCTCATGATCCCGAAGGCAGTGGTTTTGCTGCCGTTCACGAACTGAAAGCTGGTGTCCTTGAGTTGCGGGCGCCCTTGCCGGTGGGCAATGAAGGCACTCAGCATCTCGCTGCGCCGAATAGCGTCCAGCATGTAATTCAGGTTGTTCTGGCTCTGCTGCATGCGCGGCGCCACGATGCCGCATTCCTGGAAGGGCGAGGTCGCCAGCTCTTCCAGGTTGTGCCACTCCTTCACCGCCGTCTTGCCCGTGCGCCGGCAACTGAAGTCCACCGTGTTCGCATGCTGGTCCATCTCCTGCATCTTCAGGCACTGGATCGGGTCGAGCTCCACGTTGTGCACGTGCTTGTGCCACAGCGCATGCGGGCGGATGCCGGTCGCCGGGTCAGGCACCGCAAACCGCATGATCTCGCGCTCAGCCACCAGGCTGCTCTTGGCGCGCTGGGCGGCACTGGTGCGGCTCACTGGTCACCCCCGCGCGCCTTGTGTTCCACCAGCACCGGGTCTGCCGCCGTCGCCTTCTTCGCCTTGGTAATCAGCAGGCGCGCGTTCTCGGTGGCTTCCAGCATGCGGGCGCCAAAGGAGTTCAACGTCTCGCGCGTGTCCTCACCCATCTGCAGCTTGCCCAGGCTGCGCTCTTCGTCGTCTTCGGCAGCGCGCACCGTCATTCCCAGGTCGCTCATCGACAGCCCCAGGCGCGAAATCAGCTCCGTCAGCGGCTTGAACGCGGGGTTGCTGGTGTAGTTGTAGATGTAGCGCTTGCTGCCATCCTCGGCCGTGTAGGTCAGCGTTACCGGGTTGCCCTCGCGGTCGAGCTCCACCTTGGGCGCCTTGATCAGCACGCCCAGCCCCAGCACCTCCTGGATACACATTTGCAGCGTCGCCATCAACGCCGCGTGCATATCGGCGTGCATGGCCGACAGCACGCGCGGATTGCGCTGCTCAAACGCCGCGTGGTGCAGCATGAAAATCTCGGTCTGCTTCACGCAAGCCGGCTGCTGCGCGCACCATGCGCGGTCCACGTCGCAGCGTGCGCAAAACGCATAGCCATCGGGCTTGGCCGGGAAGTAAGTCGCAGTGCGCGCCGCCGCGCCATGCTTCATCGCATTGAAACGGGTGCGCAGCGCCTCGGTCGGTGTCGGGTGGCCATCCAGGTTCGCGCCACTCGCCGCCTTCCCCTGCTCAGACTTCGGCCCCGTGGAAAACTGGTGGGCCTTCAGCAGCGCCCGCTCCCATGAAGCCTGCGGCTGATGCTGCGCCCCGCACGAAGGGCAATGGGCGAAATAGCGAAACGGGTGGTGCGCCTGCTCCGCATCGTCCTCGATCAGGTCCGGCTCACCCTCGAACGCCGCACGGCACTGCGTGCAACGGAAATTGACGGTGGAAATCTTCGCGGACCAATCCTTGGGCATGCTCCATGGTGCGGCCAAACACAGGCGCAAAAAAAGGGGGCAAACCGGCTTGCGGCTTGCCCCGTTTGCTATGGATTTTGAATTTTATTCGAGCTGCGCCACGTTGGTGATCAGGTTGTACGTGAACCAACCATCCCCGGTCACAAAAAACTGCGGCTTCGCGCTGGCCGCATCGCGCATCAAGCCGATGGCGTCTGAGAACTGATCGAAGGAAACGATCTTGCGAAACGGGATGCGCATGCTGTGAACCGGCGACACGAAGTACAGGTGCTTCGTGGTCACCACCAGCGACCCCTGGCCAACCTCCACGCGGTCGGTCGAATACACCGGCTTGCCCTTGAAGGCCCCCAGTCGCGCATAGACCCCGCTGACCACCCGCACGCTCACGCCTTGCGAGCGCCCCACGAACTCACGGCGCACGCGGTCTTCCAGGTAGCGGACGCCGTGAAAAACCCACACCAGCCGCTCGCTCTTCTGCAGATTGACCGGGAACCCAGCGGGGGCCTCTACATTGGGGAGCTCCCCTGAAGAAAGCAAGCGCTGCAGGACAGACGCCTTGCCCACCCTGGTAAGGGCGCCGTCTTGGTCTAGCTTTCGTGGGTCGAGCGAAAACCGCTCTTGCGCATCACTCAGGCGTTTTTCTTCAGCTTCGGACAGCAGCCCGTCATCCAGGTACTTATCAGCGGTGCGCGTCCAAGCGTCGATCAAGGCCGCTTCCCTGTCCTGCATAGAGAGCAGCCCGGTTTCCAGCCCCGACGCGAGCGCAAGTTCAACGTCAGCAAGTGGCGCTTCCGACGCCAGCAACAGAGAAATACGCTGTCGCAATCTGGCTTGCTCACCTTCCCGCAATACGGTCGCATGGACCTGCGACTCGATTTCTTCGTCGTTCTTTTTTTTGCACGCAGGGTGCACAGAGCGAAAAAACCCTGCTGGCTCACCGCAAAAAGTACACGCGCCCATGTTTGCCTTTCAGTGCATCAATTCCCAAGCATCCGGCATGCCAAGCGCCTGCGCCGTCATGCCAATCCCTTCAACCGACAGCTCCAGCCGGTCCCGTATCGCCTCCAACAGCACCGCCATTCCCTCGCGGTCGGTCAGTTCGAACGCCACTCCCTTGTCGCTGTTCAGCAGCCGCACCAGCAGGCACACCGCCCGGTAACAGCCCCTGGTCTCAATCGCGGCTTCTCGAAAATCCTCGTGCAAAGCAGCCAGATTGGCCGGCGGTGCGGGGGGAGTGGTATCTGTATTCATGGTCAGCGCCTCATTCACGGTTTGAATTACCGCTCCTTTGCTTCCAAACAAAGGTGGCGGCCCGAACGCGGGTTGGAAGACCGATGAGGCACCGGCGAGCCTTGCGGCTCCCCACGCCCGAGCCGCCGAAAACGGGGCACAGACGCAAAAAAAGCCGCAACACCTACCAGTGGAGCGGCTCTACGCCGCCTCATTCGGGCTTCCAAACCCGTCCTGATTTCACTCAGGCACTGCGACTTTAACGCAAAACACGCAGTGGCGTGCGTGCAAATTCCAAGAAAAAGGGCCGGCTGTGAGGCCGGCCCAAAAGGGGGTTCCATGTCCGCGCCCGCAACGACGCAGGCCGCACAGTCCCAGATCAAGCCGCCAATGTCAACAACCCCGCACGATCTTTTCCGTAGAACGTCGCGGGCCGCGCAATGCACAGCCGCACGGTTCGCAGTGAGCCCAGGACGGGGAGCCAAAAACAAAAATGAATCAAGCACTTGGCGTTTCGGCGCCAAGTGCTTTTTTCTTGCCGGCCGGACAATTGATTGGCCGCCCAATTTGTAATCACCGAATTGCAAGGATGCTTCCAATTGCGGTGATACGGCCGGTCGACGTGCGGCCAAATCGGATACCTCTCACACTTACTCCACCAGTGGCGGTCGCCAGCCGGTCAAGAACCTGCTGCTGTCGGCGAGCACTGCTAAGATCATCTGATTCCAGATGTCAAACCTGCGTGCTCATACTGCCTCCCGCCGCCGCTGCATGTGGTGGTTGTGGCTGTTGCTGCTATTGCCGGCAGCTCAGGTGGCCGCGACGATGCACGTGTACACCCACGGGCTCGCGGAAGAGGCGAAAGAAACCCGCGAACTCGGCGGCAAGTTGGCGCTTTCTCATGCGCACTGCGGTATCTGCCTGACCGCTGCTGCACTGATCGGCGGTGCGCCCCCTGCCGAACCTCCGGCCCTATTCCATTCGACAGCCCTCTATGAGGTGCCGAAAGCCAAGCCCAGCAGTGCCTGGGGTTTCCCCTTCTTCCCGGCTTACGAGAGCCGCGCCCCACCACTTGCCCTGCACTGATCTTTGAATCGTGACGCCCGAGCCGCGCCCCGCGTGGCGGTGCGTCTTTCATAGCCATTGCTGGAGCAAGAACCCGTGAACAAGACTTTTCTGGCGAGCATCGCGCTCGCCTTGGCCGCGCCATTGGGCGCCATGGCCGACACACCCTCCGATATCAGCGCGCTTCGACAGGAGATCGAGGCCATGCGCGCAGCCTATGAAGCAAGGCTTCAGGCACTGGAACAGCGGCTGAAGGTGGCCGAGGGAGCCACATCCCAAGCGCCCAAGCCAGAGGCTGCCGTGGCGCAGCCCCCGGCATCCGTCGCTGCGACAGTGCCGGCGACCTCGGGTGGCGGTGCAAACTCGTTCAATCCGTCGATGTCACTGATCCTGTCTGGCCTCTACACCCGCACCTCGCTGGATCCGGCAAGCTACGCGATCACCGGTTTTCAGTTGCCCGCGGACGCTGAGGTCGGTCCGGGCACGCGGGGGCTCAGCTTGGCCGAATCCGAGCTTGGGTTTTCTGCAAACGTCGATCCGTGGCTGCACGGTGCAGCGAACATTTCCCTGCATGCGGACAACACGGTCTCGGTCGAGGAGGCGTACGTTCAGACCACATCGCTTGGCAATGGCGTGTCCCTGAAGGCCGGCCGGTTCTTCTCAGGTATTGGCTACCTCAACCCGCAGCATTCGCATACTTGGGATTTCACCGACAACCCACTGGCGTACCAGGCCCTGCTCGGCACTCAATATGGTGACGATGGGGTACAACTGAGCTGGCTGGCTCCCACTGACCGTTACATCGAAATCAGTGCCGAGCTGGGTCGTGGGCGCAGCTTTCCAGGCAGCGACACGGGGCGAAATGGCGCGGGCATGACGGCACTGAGCGCACATACGGGGGGCGATATCGGTGACAGCCACAACTGGCGCGCCGGTCTGTCGGTGCTCAACGCAAAGGCCACCGACCAGGCGCTGAATGCAACCAGCGCCGCCGGAAGCCTGGTCAACAACGCGTTCAGCGGCAGCACCCGGGTCTGGGTCGTTGATGGGATATGGAAATGGGCGCCTGACGGCAATGCCTCGCACACCAACTTCAAACTGCAAGGCGAATACCTGCGCAGCACGCGCGATGGAAGTCTCGTGTACGACGTGGGCAATTCCAACAGTGCGGGCGCGTACCGCGCCGTTCAGTCCGGCTGGTACGTGCAGGGTGTCTACCAGTTCATGCCCAACTGGCGCATTGGATTGCGCACCGAGCGATTGAACCCGGGCACGCCGGACTATGGCATCAATGCCCTGTCGTTGATGGGCAGTGGCTATCAGCCGCGCAAGAACTCCTTGATGCTCGACTACAACCCGAGCGAGTTCTCGCGTGTTCGCCTGCAGTTCGCACAGGACCGCTCACGCGAAGGGCGTCCCGACAACCAAATCTTCCTCCAGTACCAGATGAGCCTGGGCGCACACGGTGCACACAGCTACTGAAGCACATCATTACCAGGAACCTTGCATCATGAATCGACATACTTTTCTCGCTCTCCTTGCCGCACCTCTTGTGCTGCTGGCTACGCCCGCGCAAGCCGCGTTGCGCATCTTCGCCTGCGAGCCCGAATGGGGTGCACTGGCCCAGGAACTCGGCGGCAGCTTGGTCGACGTATCGGTCGCCACGAACGCACGGCAAGACCCGCATCAGATACAGGCCAAGCCCAGTCTGATTGCCCGTGCGCGCAATGCCGATCTTGTCGTGTGCACCGGCGCAGAACTGGAAATTGGCTGGCTTCCTGTTCTGTTGCAACAGTCGGGCAATGCCAAGATACAACCTGGGCAACCGGGCAACTTCGCTGCTGCTGACTATGTTCGAAAGCTCGAAATACCGACACAGCTGGACCGCTCGCAAGGGGACGTACACGCTGCCGGCAACCCGCATATCCAGACGGACCCGCGCAACATCGCTCAAGTGGCAGTCGCTCTCACGACCCGATTGCAGCAGGTAGACGCGGCGAACGCTGACCAATACGCGAAAGCGCAGGCCGACTTCAGTCAGCGCTGGCAACAAGCAATGGCGCGCTGGTCAACGCGTGCCGCGCCGCTCAGGGGCGTCCCGGCCGTCTCTCAGCACAAGGCATTTGTGTATCTGTACGACTGGTTGGGTCTGAAGGAAGTCGCCGTGTTGGAACCCAAGCCGGGGGTTGAACCCACGGCGTCACATCTGCAAGAAGTGCTCTCCACCTTGAAGGCAACTCCTGCGCGCATGGTGCTGTACTCCGCGTACCAGGACCCGCGGCCCTCCGAATGGCTGAGCAAGCACGCCGGCATTCCGGTGGTGAAAATCCCGTTCACGGTGGGTGGCACGGGTGGTGCCAAGGACCTGTTCGGTCTGTTCGACGATACCGTGACGCGGCTACTGGCTGCGCTGGGCAAGCTATGAACTGGAGCTCCCTCGACTGGGGCATCCTGGGCCCGGCATTGATCGCCGGCCTGCTGGTACTTGCAACCCATGTCCCTCTAGGCACTCAGGTACTGGACCGTGGCATCGTCTTCATCGACCTCGCCATCGCGCAGATTGCAGGGCTGGGGGTCATCGCCGCCGACGCACTGGGCATGCCAGAAGGCGGTATCGCGGTACAGGTGGCAGCGGTATGTGCGGCATTGCTCGGCGCTTTGCTGCTCACCTGGACCGAACGACGCGCGCCCGAGCAGCAGGAAGCGCTGATTGGCGTGATGTTCATACTCGCTGCCTGCGCCGGCATCCTGATGCTGTCGAGCAACCCGCACGGCGGCGAACATTTAAAGGACCTGCTGGTCGGGCAAATCCTCTGGGTCAACACGACACAACTCGTGTGGCTTGCAGGCGTGTCAGCGCTGCTTCTGCTGGCAATGTGGCTCGGGTTGGTCCAGAGGTTTGGTCGTTTCGGGTTCTACGGGGTATTTGCGCTCGCGGTGACTGCCTCAGTGCAGTTGGTTGGGGTGTACTTGGTGTTCTCCAGTCTCATCATTCCAGCATTGGCGACCCGCGCGTATCGGGGACGCAATCGCCACCGCATTGCGTATGGGATAGGTGCTCTCGGTTACGCGATCGGGCTAGCGCTTTCTGCATTGTTCGACCTGCCGTCTGGCGCGGTGATTGTCTGGGTTTTGGCGGCATGTGCTTTGGTTGGATCCAGGGTGCTTGGCTCGGCTGTTGGGCGAACGCAATGAGCAGTCAATGAAGCTGATTGACAATTGAAATGCGCCCAGCGCGATTGAACCCGGCGGGTTGCGCGACGCCGCCTGCCAAACCGAAAGGGGCCTGGGGCCTGCCAATCGCCGATTCCTTTTTTGATGGGCACCATCCCCGCTACGATGCATGCACCGCATGATTCATAGATACGCTCCGTGACACTTCCCTGGCTAGGCCCCAACGATCCATTTCCCTCAGTCTCTGGCGCCTGGGACACTTCGAGCCCCGCGCCAGGTCTGCTCGCCGCTGGCGGTTCACTTTCGATTGAGCACCTCAGCACGGCCTACCGCTCGGGCATTTTCCCGTGGTACTCCGAGGGCCAGCCCATTCTGTGGTGGTCGCCCGACCCGCGCATGGTGCTCCAGGTGGCGCAGTTTCGCGTGCACCGGTCGCTCCGCCAGACGCTGCAGAGGTTTCGCACCGATGCGAGCTGCGAGATCCGTATCGATCACGATTTCGCAGGCGTCATCACGGCATGTTCACAGGCACCACGGGCTGGACAGGCGGGCACCTGGATTGGTGAGGACATGATCGCGGCCTACATCCGACTGCACCAGGCCGGCATGGCCCACAGCATCGAGACCTGGATCAACGGCAGGCGCGTCGGTGGCCTTTACTGTGTGGCCATTGGGCGCGCAGTGTTTGGTGAATCGATGTTTTCGCTGGTACCAGATGCCTCCAAGATTGCACTCGCCGCATTGGTGGCGCTGTGCCGCCGCCACAGTATTGAGCGTATCGACTGCCAGCAAAACACGCCCCATCTGGCGCGGCTTGGAGCACACGAGGTGCCGCGCACGCAATTCACGGCGCAGGTGGCACTGGCTTGCCAGCAAGCACCTGTGGAATGGTTATTCAAGCCTCTATACTGGGACGAAATCCTTCGCCTTGCGCCCGCAGCCGGATGACGCAACTCAACGAACTTCCCTTCCAGACGCTGCAGTTTTATGCCACGGCGCCTTATGCGTGCAGCTACCTGCCGGGGCGCGAGGCGCGCTCCCAAGTGGCCACCCCAAGCCACCTGGTGCGCAGCGACAGCTATTCCGCGCTGGTCGCACAGGGCTTCAGGCGCAGCGGTATGTTCACCTACCGGCCCTATTGCGATGGCTGCCACGCCTGCATTGCCTTGCGGGTGCTTGCCTCGGAGTTCAAACCTGACCGGAGCCAGCGCCGTGCGCGCGCCCGCCACCAGCACCTTCAGGCGCGCGTGCTTCAGCCAAGCTTCGACGCGGAACACTACCAACTGTACCTGCGCTACCAGACGGGCCGCCACAGCGGCGGGGGCATGGACCACGACAGCGTGGAGCAGTACACACAGTTTTTGCTGCAAAGCCGCGTGAATTCACGGCTGGTGGAGTTTCGCGAAGCCGACACCCTCGCTACCCCTGGCCGGCTGGTGATGGTCTGCATTCTGGACGTACTCGACGATGGCCTTTCCGCCGTGTACACCTTCTACGATCCCGCGCCCGGGTGCAATCTGGGAACCTACGCCATCCTTTGGCAAATCGAACAGGCGCGGGCACTGGGCCTGTTGCACGTCTATCTTGGCTATTGGATCCAGGAAAGCCGAAAAATGCAGTACAAGGCGCGCTTTGTTCCCCACGAAATTCTGGTGAACGGCCATTGGCAAACCGTGGAGACCCGGATCTAGTTAGCACATCTTTTTTTCACAAGGTAAAATGTTCCACCGCACTGTGGATACCGTTGCCATGAAAAAAAGCCCTCTTTCTGCACCTCCAAAACCGAGTGTCCAGGTACTGGAGCGCGTCTTTGCACTAATCGACATACTCGCGGACCATGAGGAAACCGTCTCCCTCAAGGAGATCAGCGAGCGCACAGGCCTGCACCCCTCCACGGCACACCGCCTTCTCAATGATCTGACTATTGGCCGCTTTGTCGATCGCCCGGAAGCTGGCAGCTACCGTCTGGGAATGCGTCTGCTGGAACTTGGCAATGTGGTTAAAACGCGCCTGAATGTGCGCGATGCAGCACTCGCTCCCATGCGCGAGTTGCATCGCCTCATACAACAGCCGGTCAACCTCAGTATGCGCCAGGGGGACGAGATTATTTATGTGGAGCGCGCCTACAGCGAGCGCTCTGGCATGCAAGTGGTACGCGCCATTGGGGGGCGCGCACCGCTGCACCTGACCTCTACGGGCAAGTTATTTCTCGCGGCCGATGAGGCATCCCGTGTACGCGCTTATGCGACCCGCACGGGTCTTGCCGGCAATACCCGCAACAGCCTGACACGCCTTCCCGACCTGGAGCGCGAGCTGGTCCAGGCACGCAAAACTGGCGTTGCCCGCGACAACGAGGAGCTGGAACTCGGCGTGCGCTGCATGGCAGCCGGCATTCGCGACGATCAGGGCAAACTGGTGGCAGGGCTGTCAATTTCAGCGCCCGCCGATCGGCTTGACGATGCCTGGCTTCCCAAGCTGGAAGCTACGGTCCGAGAAATTTCGATGGCGCTGGGTTACTTGAAAGAAGGCGAATCGCCTGCGTAAACCGCCGCCCTTAAAGTACGCTGAACAGAGGAGCGTGCCGGAGCGCCTGCCCCAGCACACGCAGCGCCATCAGCCTTTGATGATTTGCAAATGGTGGGTACCGGCAGCGAGCCTCGGAGTCGATTCTACCCAGGAGCGCACGCGCTCGGCGTCGGCGATGCGGCTCAACTTGCCAGCCGAATCCAGGAACACCATGATGAGTTTGCGACCCGCAATCTGCGTCTGCATGACCATGCAACGCCCAGCCTCTGTGATGTAGCCCGTCTTTTGCAGGCCGATGTCCCACTCCGGGTTCTTCACCAGACGATTGGTGTTGTTGTACTGCAGCATGCGGTGGCCAACGGCCACCTCATAGCCAGGCGAGGTTGTGAATTCCCGCAGCAACGGGTCGCCGTGGGCAACATTCACCAAAGCAGCCAGGTCGCGTGCACTCGACTGGTTCTGGCTTGAGAGACCCGTGGGTTCCACGTAGCGTGTGTCGGTCATGCCGAGCAGCCGCGCCTTGGCGTTCATTTGGGTGACAAACGCTGACAACCCTCCAGGATAAGTGCGACCGAGCGCGTGTGCAGCCCGATTCTCACTTGACATCAATGCCAAGTGCAGCATTTCGCGGCGGCTGAGGGTGGTACCTACGGCCAGGCGCGAGCGGCTGTTCTTCTCGGTATCGACGTCGTCCTGGGTGATGGTGATGGGCTCAGCCATGGGCAGATGCGCCTGGCTGATGATCAAACCCGTCATCAGCTTGGTCAGTGAAGCAATAGGCAACACCGCGTGGTCGTTCTTGCTGAGCAGGACTTCCTTGGTATCTTGATCGATCACCAGCGCCACGCTGGACTTGAGGTCAAGAGGCCCTTCCACCGCGTGCAGGCCGGCCATTTCACCAAACGAAGGGCGCGCCTTGACGACTGCGGCGGCAACGCGGGGCTTGCGCACTGAGTGCGCAGAGGTGCGCACCACGTGAGAAGAGGCGTGCTTGCGTGCCGGTACCTTGGACACAGTGGCTGTGCGCTTGGCAGCGGCTACCGATTTTTTCGCAGTGTGTTTGCGCTGCGCCGCATCGGCCGCGGGCGCCGCCAAGGCCACGCCCAGCGCGACGATGAAAAAACCCCTGCAAATTGGAGAGAAGGTGGCACACAGGCGGCGAAAATTCACGGGATGTCTCCAAATGCCTACAACGGTGAAGGAGTGTAGCTACTCATAAAAAAACATGCAAGATCAAGATCTTGCATGCTGTTTTAAAGAAGTTGCATGAAATCAACACGGCGCGGGAGCGCCTAGCCCTGGGCAGCAACTTTTTCTGCCTTGCTGTGCAGCTTGTTGAGCGCACTAATGTAGGCCTTGGCTGACGCGACGACGATATCCGGATCCGCGCCCACACCATTGACCACGCGGCCACTGCTCTGCAGGCGCACTGTCACCTCGCCCTGACTTTCGGTCGAGCCGCTGATGGCATTCACCGAGTACAGCACCATTTCGGCCCCACTTTGCGCATGCTGCTCAATGGCTTTGAGCGAGGCATCTACCGGGCCATTGCCGTCCGACTCACCCTTGATTTCCTTGCCGGAAGCCGTAAACACGACGCTCGCATGGGGCCGCTCACCGGTTTCGCTGTGCTGAGAGAGCGAGACAAACACGTACTCTTCGCCGTGGTTGGAGACGCTCTCGTCGCTCACCAGCGCCAGGATGTCTTCATCGAAGATCTCGCTCTTGCGGTCGGCCAACTCCTTGAAGCGGGCAAATGCTGCGTTGGTGTCCGCTTCGCTCTCCAGGCTCACGCCAAGTTCCTGCAGGCGCTGTTTGAAAGCGTTGCGGCCGCTCAATTTGCCCAGAATGATCTTGTTGGCGCTCCAGCCCACGTCCTCGGCGCGCATGATTTCGTAGGTATCGCGCGCCTTGAGCACGCCATCCTGGTGAATACCGCTGGCGTGCGCAAAGGCGTTCGCCCCCACCACGGCCTTGTTGGGCTGCACGACGAAACCGGTGGTCTGGCTCACCATGCGGCTGGCCGCCAAGATATGCTGCGTGTCGATACCCACTTCGAGGCCAAAGTAGTCCTTGCGCGTTTTCACCGCCATGACGACTTCTTCAAGCGAGCAGTTGCCTGCGCGCTCGCCCAGGCCGTTGATGGTGCACTCGACCTGGCGCGCGCCGCCGATCTTGACGCCAGCGAGCGAATTGGCCACTGCCATGCCCAGATCGTTGTGGCAATGCACCGACCAGATGGCCTTGTCGCTGTTGGGCACACGCTCGCGCAGGGTTTTGATGAAGTTGCCGTACAGCTCGGGGATGGCATAGCCCACGGTATCGGGCACATTGATGGTGGTCGCGCCCTCACGAATCACTGCCTCAATGACACGGCAGAGAAAGTCCACCTCGCTGCGGTAGCCATCTTCTGGGCTGAATTCGATGTCCCCGCACAGGTTGCGGGCAAAGCGCACGGATTGCGTCGCCTGCTCCAGCACCTGCTCGGGCGTCATGCGCAGCTTCTTCTCCATGTGCAGCGGACTCGTTGCAATGAAGGTGTGGATGCGTGCACGGTTGGCGCCCTTCAAGGCTTCGGCAGCCCGCGCGATGTCGCGGTCGTTGGCGCGCGAAAGCGAGCAGATGGTGGAATCCTGAATGCTGTTGGCAATCAGCTGCACCGCTTCAAAATCGCCATTCGAGCTGGCGGCAAAACCAGCCTCGATCACATCAACCTTCAGGCGCTCAAGTTGGCGC
Organism: Simplicispira sp. GW247-4R2A; assembly: GCF_059424465.1. Taxonomy (NCBI): domain Bacteria; kingdom Pseudomonadati; phylum Pseudomonadota; class Betaproteobacteria; order Burkholderiales; family Comamonadaceae; genus Simplicispira; species Simplicispira sp. GW247-4R2A. Next base: position 29,964 of record NZ_JBWKZM010000023.1, read on the forward strand.
GCGATGCGCAGCTTCTCATCGCGCGTCATGGAAGCTCCGGGCGACTGCTCGCCGTCGCGCAAGGTGGTGTCGAAAATGATGAGTTTGTCTGTCATCGTGCTCTCCGAAAGTGGCGGTTGTTTAGTGTTGTAGGTGGGCGCGCTGGGTCAGGCGGGCGCAACCGCGCATTGTGCACGTTGTGCCCCCTGCGCCGTGGCGCGCTCCAGGCCCGAGACGATGGCCTTGAGGGCGGCAGAAATGACATCGGCGTCCATGCCCACGCCAAACAGGGTTTGGGTCTCGTTCACGCGCAGTTCAAGATAAGCGACTGCCTTGGCATCGGCGCCGGCGCCGATGGCGTGCTGGTGGTAGTCAATCACGCGAATGCGGTGGCCCGCGGCCGCCTGCAAGGCTTGAATGAAGGCGTCTATCGGGCCATTGCCCTGCCCGTCCACGTCAACCAGCGCTCCGCCCCAGCGCAACTGGCCGCGCAGGCGCACTGAAGCATCGGCCTGCGCCTCAAGCACGCGGTTGGAGAGCGTTTGCACGGCGGTCAACCCGTACTCTCGCTCAAACAAGGCGTAGAGATCAGCTGCACACAACTCCGTGCCTGCCACGTCCATCACACGCTGCACCACCTGCATGAATTCAATTTGCAGGCGCCGGGGCATTTCGATGCCGTATTCGCTCTCCAGCAGGTACGCCATGCCGCCTTTGCCCGACTGGCTATTGACGCGGATGACCGCCTCGTAGCTGCGGCCAACGTCCTTGGGGTCAATGGGCAGATAGGGCATGTCCCAGACATCGCCATCGCGCCGCGCGGCAAACGCCTTCTTGATCGCGTCCTGGTGCGAGCCCGAAAACGAGGTATAGACCAGATCGCCTGCATAGGGGTGCCGCGGGTGCACGGCAATCTGGTTGCAGTGTTCCACCGTCGCACGGATTTCGTCGATATTGGAAAAATCGAGTTCAGGCGATACACCCTGCGTGTAGAGATTGAGCGCCACGTTCACCAAGTCCAGATTGCCGGTGCGCTCGCCATTGCCAAACAGGCAGCCTTCAATGCGGTCGGCGCCCGCCATCAGGGCGAATTCGCCCGCGGCCGTGCCAGTGCCCCGGTCGTTGTGCGGATGCACCGACAGCACAATGCCATCGCGGCGCGCGAGATGGCGGTGCATCCACTCGATCATGTCGGCAAAGATATTGGGCGTTGAGTGCTCAACCGTCGAGGGCAGGTTGACGATGCACTTGTGCTCGGGGCCTGCGTTCCACACGGCGGTCACCGCATCGACCACACGCTTGGAAAACGCGAGGTCGGTGCCCGAGAACATTTCCGGCGAATACTGGAACGTCCAGCAGGTATGCGGCTGGCGCGCGGCCAACGCGTTGAACATCGCCGCGTGGTTGGTCGCCAGCGACACGATCTCGTCCTCGTCCATACCCAGCACCACGGTACGCATCACGGGCGCCACTGCGTTGTAGAGGTGCACGATGGCGCGCGGCACACCTTGAAGCGACTCGAAAGTGCGTGCAATCAGGGGCTCTCGCGCCTGCGTCAGCACCTGGATGGTGACATCGTCGGGAATGCGGTCTTCTTCGATGAGCTTGCGCACAAAGTCGAATTCCACCTGCGATGCGGATGGAAAACCGACTTCGATCTCCTTGAAGCCAATCGCCACGAGCTGCTCGAACATGCGCATCTTGCGCGCAATGTCCATGGGCTCCACCAGCGCCTGGTTGCCATCGCGCAGGTCCGTGGACAACCAGATGGGCGCGCGGGTCAGGACGACATCGGGCCAGGTGCGGTCTTTCAGGCCGATGGGAGGGAATGCGCGGTACTTGGTCTGGGGGTGCTGGAGCATGTGGTGGTCTCTGCCAGGGTTGGAAAATCAACCAGCAACCCCAAAAACAAAACGGCCCGTTGCTGGTGCGAACGGGCCGAAATGAGGATGGTGCTTGCGCGCTACCGTGTTCGCCCGTGAGGAACGTTTAGTAGGGCTAGCGACATCTTGGTCATGAGGGTGACTACTCTAGCACAGGATTTTCAGTTGTGCAGCCCACGTTCGTCGGGCTCGTCAGTGGATGTGCTGATGACGCTGGTCTGTTGCCCTTTGGACTTGCGCCAAGCGTACACGCCATAGCCACTGAAACCATAGACCACAAAAATGCAGAACAGCACCAGCGACGGACGGATGCTGATCATGGCCAGACCCAGGGCAATCAGCACGATTACCGCAAAGGGCACGCTTTTTTTCATCTGCACGTCCTTGAAACTGTAAAACGGCACATTGGTCACCATGGTGAGGCCGGCATACAACGTCAGGGCAAACATGATCCAGGTGACCTGGCTCCAGCTGAGCCATCCCGGCAGGCCGCGTGCGACCCCGAACTCGGTCAGCAACCAGATGAACCCGGCCACCAGCGCGGCAGCGGCCGGCGATGGCAGGCCTTGAAAGAACCGTTTGTCGACCACGCTGGTGTTGACGTTGAAACGGGCAAGCCGCAGAGCGGCGCAGGCGCAGTACACAAAGGCCGCGATCCAGCCCCAGCGGCCAAGGTCTTTCAGGGCCCATTCGTAGGCGATCAACGCGGGGGCGGCGCCGAACGACACCATGTCCGAGAGCGAATCCATTTGCTCGCCGAAGGCACTTTGCGTATTCGTCATACGCGCCACACGGCCATCCAGGCTGTCGAGCACCATGGCGCAAAAAATACCAATGCCGGCCATGTCGAAATGCCCGTTCATGGCCATCACGATCGCGTAGAAGCCGCCAAACAGCGCCGCCAGCGTAAAGAGGTTGGGCAGTATGTAGATGCCCTTGCGCCGCTTGCGCACGAAGACGCCGTGTGGCGTTTCGCCTTCGTCAATTTTGTGCATCAAAAAGGCCTCCAGCGCTTATTTCTATTGCCCATATAGCTACTTTTTTAATAGTATCTTCTCCAAGAACTCAGGCGGCAGTGTAGTCGCGGTGTTCAACCCACCCCCAACAACAAAGGCCACCGAAGTGGCCTTTGCATGGCTCAGCGCACGGCTGGACGCTCAGTTGCGGGTCTGGTCGACGAGCTTGTTCTTGGCGATCCAGGGCATCATGGCGCGCAGCTGACCACCGACCTTCTCAATCGAGTGGTCGGCGGTGTTGCGGCGGCGCGCCGTCATGCCAGGGTAGCCGGTGCGGCCTTCCAGGATGAACATCTTGGCGTAGTCGCCGTTCTGGATGCGCTTGAGCGCATTGCGCATGGCGGCGCGCGACTGCTCGTTGATGACCTCGGGGCCGGTCACGTACTCGCCGTACTCGGCGTTGTTCGAGATCGAGTAGTTCATGTTGGCAATGCCGCCTTCGTAGATCAGATCCACGATGAGCTTGAGCTCGTGCAGGCACTCGAAGTAGGCCATCTCAGGGGCGTAGCCGGCCTCGACCAAGGTTTCATAACCCATCTTGATCAGCTCGACGGCACCGCCGCACAGGACGGCCTGTTCGCCGAACAAATCGGTCTCGGTCTCTTCCTTGAAGTTGGTCTCGATAATGCCGGCCTTGCCGCCGCCGTTGGCCATGGCATACGACAGCGCCAGGTCACGCGCCTTGCCGGTCTGGTCCTGGTGCACCGCGATCAGGTGGGGCACGCCGCCGCCCTGGGTGTAGGTGTTGCGCACGGTGTGACCGGGTGCCTTGGGCGCCACCATCCACACGTCCAGATCGGTGCGGGGCACGACCTGGTTGTAGTGCACGTTGAAGCCGTGGGCGAAAGCCAGCGAGGCACCCTGCTTGATGTTGGGTTCGACGTTGTTTTTGTAAACCGAGGCGATGTCTTCGTCGGGCAACAGGATCATGACCACGTCGGCAGACTTGACGGCGTCGTTCACTTCCATCACCTTCAGGCCGGCCTTTTCGACCTTGGGCCACGAAGCGCCGCCCTTGCGCAGGCCGACCACGACCTTGACGCCGCTGTCGTTGAGGTTTTGCGCGTGCGCATGGCCCTGGCTGCCGTAGCCGATGATGGCCACGGTCTTGCCCTTGATGAGGCTCAGGTCACAGTCCTTGTCGTAAAAAACTTTCATCTCTTCTCTTTCGTAAATAAGGGGTTGGGCCGTTCTCCCTGAGCCTGTCGAAGGGCTCGTCTGCCCCGAAGGGGCTTCGACAGGCCCAGCCCGAACGGACCGAATGGCTGAGCCTTTGGTGAACAGGGACGGACTTTACACGCGCAGCACGCGTTCGCCCCGGCCTATGCCGCTGGCACCGGTGCGCACGGTCTCAAGGATGGCCGTGCGGTCGATGGCTTGCAAGAAGGCGTCGTTCTTGGCCTGGTCGCCGGTGAGCTCCAGCGTGTAGCTGCGCTCGGTGACGTCGATGATGCGGCCGCGAAAGATGTCGGCCATGCGCTTCATCTCCTCGCGCTCCTTGCCCACGGCGCGCACCTTGACCATCATGAGCTCGCGCTCGGTGTACGCGCCTTCGGTCAGATCGACCACCTTGACCACCTCGATCAGGCGGTTGAGGTGCTTGGTGATCTGTTCAATGACGTCTTCAGAACCTGCGGTCTGGATGGTCATGCGCGACAGCGATGCATCCTCGGTGGGTGCGACGGTCAGCGATTCGATGTTGTAGCCCCGCGCAGAGAACAGCCCGACCACGCGCGAGAGCGCACCGGGTTCGTTTTCGAGCAGGACGGCGATGATGTGTTTCATGAAGAGATTCCTCTTTTTGCTGCCCTCCGCGCACGCCGGTAAGCGTGCGCCTTGGCAGGCAATAGATTCGTCGAAAATACTACTGTAATGATAGCTGCTTGCGCTTATGGAGTATGCGCTGGAGGCCGATTTGACTACAAATCCTCCGAGCCCAGCAGCATTTCCGTGATGCCCTTGCCGGCCTGCACCATGGGGAAGACGTTTTCGGTGGGATCGGTACGGAAATCCATGAACACCGTGCGGTCCTTGAGCTTGCGCGCTTCGCGCAGCGCGGGTTCCACGTCCTGCGGGCGCTCGATCAGCATGCCCACGTGACCATAGGCTTCGGCCAGCTTGACGAAATTGGGCAGCGCGTCCATGTAGCTGTGGCTGTAGCGGCCGGAGTATTCGATCTCCTGCCACTGGCGCACCATGCCGAGGTAGCGGTTGTTCAGCGACACCACCTTGATTGGCGTGTTGTACTGCAGGCAGGTCGAGAGCTCCTGGATGTTCATTTGCACCGAGCCTTCGCCCGTGATGCAAAACACCTCACTTTGCGGCTTGGCCAGCTTGATGCCCATGGCGTAGGGAATGCCCACGCCCATGGTGCCCAGGCCGCCGGAGTTGATCCAGCGGCGCGGCTCGTCGAAGCGGTAGTACTGCGCCGCCCACATCTGGTGCTGACCCACGTCGGAAGTGATGTACGTGTCGGCATCCTTGGTCATGTTCCAGAGCGTCTCGACCACGTACTGGGGCTTGATGACGTCCGCGCTGCCCATGCTGTACTTCAGACAGTCGCGGCTGCGCCAGCCTTCGATGGTGTCCCACCACGCGGCCAGGGCACCAGCATCGGCCCGGGTCGAGGTTTCGCGGATCATGGAGATCAGCTCGGTCAGCACGTCCTTGACATCGCCAACGATGGGAATATCGACCTTGACGCGCTTGGAAATGCTCGATGGGTCAATGTCGATGTGAATGATCTTGCGTTCGTTCTGCGCAAAGTGCTTGGGATTGCCAATCACGCGGTCGTCAAAGCGCGCGCCCACCGCCAGCAGCACGTCGCAATGCTGCATGGCGTTGTTGGCCTCCACCGTTCCGTGCATGCCCGGCATACCGAGAAACTTGCGGTTGCTCGCTGGGTAAGCGCCCAGGCCCATCAGCGTGTTCGTCACCGGGTAGCCCAGCATGTCCACCAAGGTGCGCAACTCGTTCGTGGCGTTGCCCAGCAACACGCCGCCGCCGGTATAGATGTAAGGCCGCTTGGCGGCCAGCAACAACTGCAGCGCCTTGCGGATTTGCCCGCCATGGCCCTTGCGCACCGGGTTATAGGAGCGCATTTCGATGCTTTGCGGATAGCCTTCGTACGCCGCCTTCTTGAATGAGACGTCCTTGGGGATGTCGACCACCACCGGCCCGGGCCGGCCCGAGCGCGCAATGTGGAAGGCCTTCTTCAAGGTGATGGCCAGGTCACGCGGATCCTTGACCAGGAAGTTGTGCTTGACGATGGGCCGCGTAATGCCCACCGTGTCGCATTCCTGGAAGGCGTCCAGGCCAATCGCGGCCGTGGGCACCTGGCCGGTGATGATCACCATGGGAATGCTGTCCATGTAGGCCGTGGCAATGCCGGTGACCGCATTGGTGACGCCGGGACCCGAGGTGACGAGTGCCACGCCTACGTCGCCCGTGGCACGGGCATAACCGTCCGCAGCATGGATGGCGGCCTGCTCGTGGCGCACCAGCACATGCTGCATGGTGTCTTGTTTGTAGAGTGCGTCGTAGATGTAGAGGACCGCACCGCCAGGATAGCCCCAGATGTACTTGACACCTTCGGCCTGCAAGGCCTTGACGAGAATTTCTGCACCCATGAGTTCCTGGGTGGCGGGAGCAGCGCCCTGCTTTTGGGCGGCGGCTGCCGATGCGAGTTCGGCTGATGAGATTTCCATGATGAACCTTTGTGATTTTCTCTAACGAAAAACCTTGGGTGCTTCTTGCCAAGGCCCTCGTGAGGCCCGCTCGAAACTTGAGGCCAAGGACATGGGCGGGATGATTGCCGCGCCGGACCGAGACCCGTTTGCTTTGATGATGCTGGGTGCGATTATCGCACTGCAACAAATCGCCTGTGCGCCGGAATTGAAAAAAACGTGGAAATGCAATAATCCGCGCCGCAGCCCGGCAGCGATTGGGCGCAGCCCCTGTCTCCACCACCTGCCCCTCTTGGCCACCGAAAAAGAACTGTCTGATTTCCTCAAAAGCGTCGAAAAACGGGCCTTCAAACGCTCGTACTACCACGTGCGCAACGAGGAATCTGCGCTGGACATCGTGCAAGACAGCATGATGAAGCTGGCGGAACACTATGGCGACAAGCCTTCCAACGAGTTGCCGATGCTGTTTCAGCGCATTCTCAGCAACTGCACGCTGGACTGGTTTCGTCGCCAGAAAACCCACCGCGCGGTGTTTTCTTCCATGGGTGAATTTGTCCCGGCAGGCGACGATGGGGGAGAATTCGACGTACTGGACGCTCTGTCGCTCTCAAGCAACGGTGAGCGCGCCAGCAGTGCAGAAGATATTGTGCGCAGAGAGCAAATTTTTCACCAAATCGAGCATGAAGTCGCACTCTTGCCCACGCGTCAACGAGAAGCGTTTTTAATGCGTTATTGGGAGGAACTGGACGTCGCCGAGACCGCTGCTGCCATGGGTTGCTCTGAAGGCAGTGTCAAAACCCATTGTTTTCGTGCAGTTCAAACGCTCGGCAAAGCCCTCAAGGCCAAAGGAATCGAACCATGAAAACCCTTCCCGCAACCAGTGTCGATCTGGCTTTGGAGCGCTACGCGCACCGCATCACAGCACGCCTGAACGAGGGGCTTGCCGATGTACCTTATGAGGTCGCCGAGCAATTGCGGGCGGGCCGCATGCAGGCACTCGCCCAACGCAAAAAACCGGTCGCTGTGCGCAAGCCCGCGTCCGTGCTCACTCGCCTGGGCAGCAGTTTGGCGCTCGGCGGTAGCCGAACGGGAGGCTGGCGGTACGCTCTTCTGTCGGCGATTCCGGTGCTGACGCTGGTGGCTGGCCTCATGGTGGTTGGCGCCCAGCAGGATGAAACAGGCGTCAGCGAAATCGCAGAGGTGGATGCCGCCCTGCTGACCGATGACCTGCCGCCCGCCGCCTACGCCGACCCCGGTTTTGTGCAGTTTCTCCAGACTCGCGCCAACCAAAGTCACTGAGCGGGCCGCATCCTTTCTCTTTTTGCATGTACGCATCCACGACGCACTCTTCTCAAACGCCCCGTGCCACGCCAGCCACCGTGCTGGCGTTGGTTTTGCTGGTGGGCCTTGCAGTTGGCGGTGCGATGGTGCTGAACATGGGCCGGATCGCTCCCGGCACACAAATCCCCCCAGACGCGATGGTCCCCCAGGGCGATGCTGCTGTGCAGTCCGCCACTACAAAACCCAAAGCGCGCGCCGTCGCCTCTGGTCCTGGCTGGGAGTTGATGACCACTCCGCAAAAGCTGGCCTTGTATCCCCTTGCGGAACGTTGGGCCTATTTGAGCGAAGCGCAAAAACGCTATTGGCTGGCACTGGCACAGAACTTCGCTTCCATGCCTGAATCGGAACAAGAACGCTTGCACGCCCGCATGACGGCATGGGCGAGCCTGAGCGCGCAGCAGCGTAGCCAAGCGCGACTCAATTTTGCCGTCACACGCCGCCTGGCACCACACGACATTCGTTCCGAATGGGAAACCTACCAGGCTTTGAGCGATGCCGACAAAAAGCGCCTTGCGGCCAAGGCTGCAAAACCTAGGGGAGCGGCCACCGCACTGAAGCTGGCGCGCACCAAGCGACTCGCCCACGTGCCTGCGGCCGATGGCGCGCAGGCAAAAGTGGCCAACCCACCGAAAATCGTGTTCCCCGCACCCGCAGCGGTTCGGCTGCCTTCCGTGCCCGAACCCGTTGCATTGCCACCAGCGCCGCCTGCGCCGCCTGCCTCTGCAAGCGACAATCCAGTGCCTGCGCAAATGCCGCAGGCCCCAGATCCTTCTGACGCCCCTACGCAATCCGATCCCCTGCCCCCGGTGTACGTGAATTGAATCCCTTGAATTTTCCCGCCAAAGCGTCCGCTAATGCCCTGGCCAGCGCCGCCATGGCGGCTCCCGCCCTCTCCCGCCGCATGGCCTGCTGGCTGTACGAAGGCATCCTGATGTTTGGCGTGGTGTTCATCGCCGGCTATCTGTTTGGTACGCTGAGCCAGACTCGGAATGCCCTGGACAACCGCCACCCGCTGCAAGCGTTTCTTTTTGTCGTATTTGGTATTTATTTCGTCTGGTTCTGGTCCAAGGGCCAGACTTTGGCGATGAAAACCTGGCACATCCGCGTGGTGGATATTGCCGGCCGACCCCTCACGCAACGGCGCGCTCTGGCCCGCTATGCGCTAGCCTGGCTGTGGTTCTTGCCGCCTTTGCTGGTGGCAGCACCGTTTCAATTGCCTGCCCTGGAGGTCGTCGTGATTCTGGTGGGCTGGATCGCCTTCTGGGCCTTCGCCAGCCGCTTGCATCCGCAGCAGCAGTTCTGGCACGACGCGCTGGCCGGTACGCGCCTGGTCAATGCCCAGGCTTGGCAGGACTGAACCTGGCGTGACTGCATCGGCGGCGACAATGCGCCCCATGACCAAAGCTGCTGGCGCGAATTCGCCGCCCACCAATCTCCAGAAGCAGCGGCGCGGCCTGCACCGCATGCTGCACGCGACCCGCTATTCCCTGCTCGGCCTGGGCGCCGCCTGGGGCGAAACCGCCTTTCGCCAGGAAGCCATTGCCGCGCTGGTGCTGGTACCCGCGGCTTTCTGGCTCGGGAAGAGCTGGATCGAAGTCGCGCTGCTGGCCGGCTCGGTCGTGCTGCTAATGATTGTGGAACTCCTCAACACCGCGGTGGAAGCCGCGATCGACCGCATTGGCCCCGAATGGCATGTGCTCTCAGGCCGTGCGAAGGACCTAGGCAGCGCCGCCGTCCTGCTCAGCCTGCTGCTGTGCATGGGCATCTGGGGCACCGCCATTTACCAAAGGATTGTTCATGGCTGAGCCCCGTTTTTCGGTGTGTGTGTACTGCGGCTCTCGGCCCGGAGAAAACCCGTTGTTTGGCGAGGCGGCCCAGGCCGTGGGCACCTGGATTGGCACGCAGGGCGGTCAGCTCGTCTATGGCGGTGGCCGCAGCGGCCTGATGGGCACCGTGGCGCAGGCGACGGCAAGCGCGGGCGGACGCGTCGTCGGTGTCATTCCGCAGTCGCTGGTAGACAAGGAACATGCCAACCGCGCGTGCGACGAGCTGCACATTGTGCAAACCATGCACGAACGCAAGGCGCTGATGGCCGAGCGCAGCGACGCTTTTCTGGCGCTGCCGGGCGGCATTGGGACCTTCGAAGAGCTGTTTGAAGTCTGGACCTGGAGCCAGCTCGGCTACCACAACAAGCCCATCGGCCTGCTCGACGTGGCCGACTATTACCAGCCGCTGCTGGCGTTTCTGTCGGGCAGCGTGCAGGCAGGCTTCATGGGGCCGTGGCAAATGGACCTGGTGCGTGTGGGCACCGAGCCGGCGAGCCTGCTGGCGCAGTTGGTGCAGGCCGCGCCGCGCAGCGCAGCGCAAGAAGGGGCGCTGCAGGGGAAAATCTAATCGGCCAAGCGAATTACACCGCCGCGTCGTCCAGGTCGCCCGTGCGGATGCGCACCACACGCTCGACGGCGGTGACGAATATCTTGCCGTCGCCGATCTTGCCGGTGCGCGCCACCTGCACGATGGCGTCCACGCAGCGCTCCAGGTCTTCGCTGCGCACCACCACTTCAATCTTCACCTTGGGCAAAAAGTCCACCACGTACTCTGCCCCGCGGTAGAGCTCGGTGTGGCCCTTCTGGCGGCCAAAGCCCTTCACCTCGGTGACCGTGAGACCGGTGACGCCGCATTCGGCCAGCGCCTCGCGCACTTCTTCGAGTTTGAAGGGCTTGATGATGGCGGTGATCATTTTCATAGAGGAACTCCTGGGTTTGGTGAATGCGTTGCGTCAGGCGCGGAACTGGTTGGTGATGGGATAGCGCCAATCCTTGCCGAAGCTGCGCCGCGTGACGCGGATGCCCACCGGCGCCTGGCGGCGTTTGTATTCGTTGATTTTGATGAGGCGCGTCACCCGTTCGACATCGGCACGCTCGAAACCGGCCGCGATGATGGACTCGATGGCTTCGTCATTTTCCATGTAGCGCGCAATGATGGCATCCAGCACCTCGTAGGGCGGCAGACTGTCCTGGTCGGTCTGGTCAGGCCGCAGCTCGGCGCTGGGTGGGCGCGTGATGATGCGCTCGGGGATCGGGTTGGCGCCGGTGTTGAACGGGTCGTTGGCATTGCGCCAGCGCGCCAGCGCAAAGACCTGCGTCTTGGGCACGTCCTTGATGGGCGCGAAGCCCCCTGCCATGTCGCCGTACAGCGTGCAATAGCCCGTAGCCAGCTCGCTCTTGTTGCCCGTGGTCAGCACCAGGCTGCCAAACTTGTTCGACAGCGCCATCAAGAGCGTGCCGCGAATGCGCGCCTGGAGGTTTTCTTCCGTCGTGTCTTCCGCCTTGCCAGCAAATTGCGGCGCGAGGGAGGCCTTGAAGGCTTCGAATGCGGGGCGGATATCGATCTCTTCGTACGACACGCCCAGGCGCCCGGCCATGTCACGCGCGTCGATCCAGCTGATGTCGGCGGTGTAGGGCGACGGCATCATTACCGTGCGCACGCGGCCCTTGCCCAGCGCATCGACGGCCAGCGCCAACACCAGAGCCGAATCGATGCCGCCCGAGAGGCCCAGCAGCACACCGGGGAAGCCGTTCTTGCCGATGTAATCGCGCACGCCCAGCACCAGCGCATGCCACAAGTCTGGCAGCACGCCAGGCAGCGGCGCCACGTCTGCTTTAATTTTGATAGCTGCCTGCGCTTGTTCCACCTGTGCAAACATCAGCTTTTCTTCAAAAGCCGGGGCACGGGCGACGACAGCGCCGTCCGCATCCAGCGCAAACGAGCGCCCTTCGAAGACCACCTCGTCCTGCCCGCCCACCAGGTGCGCATAGACCAGCGGCAGGCCGGTTTCCTGCACCCGCGCGCGCATGGTCTCCTCACGTGTGCTGCTCTTGCCGCTGTGGAACGGCGAGGCGTTGATGACGGCGATGAGCTGGGCGCCCGCTGCCGCCACGTCCCGTGCGGGCGTGGTGTGCCAGGCGTCCTCACAAATCAGCAAGCCCACCTGCAGGCCGGCGACCTCGAACACGCAAGGCGCCTCGCCGGGCCGGAAGTAGCGCCGCTCGTCAAACACCTCGTAGTTGGGGAGCTCCCGCTTGGCATAGGTCTGCTCAATGCGCCCGGCGCGCAGCACGCTGGCAGCGTTGAAACAGGTGGCAAACGCTGCCGCTCCGCTGGCCCGCTGCGGGTGCCCCAGCACGATGACGAGGTCTTTCAGGGCCGCCGTCGCCTCGGCAATGCGTTTGACGGCATCATCACAGGCCGCGAGAAACGCTGGCCGCAGGAACAAATCCTCGGCGGCATAGCCACACAAGGCCAGTTCGGGCGTCAGCAGCAAGGCCGCGCCGCCGGCATGGGCCGCGTGCGCTGCATCGATGATCTTCTGCGCGTTGCCGCGCAGGTCACCTACCGTGAAATTGAGTTGCGCTATGCAAATGGAGAGCGTCATGGGGTCCAGAAGGGCGGACAAAAGTCAGCGGCAAACCATGCCGAGCACACGAGCATTCGCAATGAACGCACGCGTTGCCAGGGCCCTGCATGGCTGAAAAAGGCATTATCACCCGCGTGCACACCAGTCCGCTGGCGCTGGACGCTGCAGAGTGGAACGCCCTTCTGGCGCAGCAGGCGCACGCGACCCCCTTCATGCGCCACGAGTACCTCGCGGCCTTGCACACGAGCGGCGCTGCCGTGCCCGCCACCGGCTGGCACCCGCACTATGTCACGCTGGAGCAGGAAGGCCATCTGATCGCCGCCTGCCCGCTGTACCTCAAGGAACATTCGTACGGCGAATACGTGTTCGACTGGGCCTGGGCGCGCGCCTACCAGGAGCACGGCCTGCGCTACTACCCCAAAGCCCTGATGGCTGTGCCGTTCACCCCGGTGCTGGGAGCCCGGCTGCTGGCGCGCGACGAGGCGGCACGCACGGCGCTGCTCCGCGCGGTGGTGGCCTGGTGCGAGGAGCAGTCCTTGTCGTCCTTGCACCTGCTCTTTGGCAGCGATGCGGACATGGCGGCGTGTAAAAGTGTGGGGCTGATGCAGCGCACCACCGTGCAATTTCACTGGAAGAACCGTGCGCCCGGCGGCGGCAAGTTCCACGATTTCGACCATTTTCTCGGCGCCCTCACCCAGGACAAGCGCAAGAAAATTCGCCAGGAGCAACGCCGCGTGCGGGACGCGGGTGTGCGCTTTCATTGGGCGCTCGGGTCGAACATTTCCGCTGCCGACTGGGATTTTTTCTACCGCTGCTACGAACGCACCTACCTGGAGCACGGCAACCCGCCCTACCTCAGCCGCCCGTTCTTTGAGCGCATGGCGCAGGACATGCCGGGCGCCTGGCTGCTGTTCATTGCCGAGCGTGAAGGCAAAGCGATCGCTAGCAGTTTGATAGCTGTCAGCGCATATCCATCAAGCGCTGGAGGCCAAAATGACCTGGATTTTTCGCCACCAACAGCCTATGGCCGCTACTGGGGGGCGCTGGAGCGTGTGGACAGCCTGCACTTTGATGCCTGCTACTACCAGCCACTCGCCTGGTGCATAGCGCATGGGTTTGCTGCCTTCGAAGGCGGTGCGCAGGGGGAGCACAAAATGGCCCGCGCGCTGATGCCGGTCGCCACACACAGCGCCCACTGGCTGGCCCACCCCGCCTTTGCCGATGCAGTGGAGCACTTCCTGGAGCGCGAGGATGCCGGCGTGGCGGCGTACCTGGAAGAATTGGAGGGTCGCACGCCGTTTCGCGCGGCAACACAGAGGGTTGCAAACCCCTGATTGCAACGCGGAGGTACTGCTTTTGAGTTGCCAGTTCACCTAAAGATGCATATTATCTACATCTAATAAAACAAGCCATGACCACGATGCCCATTGCTACCAAAACCATTCTTTCCAGCGTCCCAACCTCTGAGGTCTGCCATGGGCGCGTCTGACCAGGCAGCGCCTCTGGCGCAGGCGCTGGAGCGCCCCTACCGCCACGGCTTCGTCACGGATGTCGAGTCAGACTCATTGCCGCCAGGCCTTGACGAGGGCACGATTCGGGCCATTTCGCTGCGCAAGCGCGAGCCCGAATTTTTGCTGAAGTGGCGCCTGGCCGCCTACGAGCGCTGGCTGACCATGCCAACGCCCGAGTGGGCGCATGTGCGCATGGAGCCGGTGGACCTGCAGGCGCTGTGCTACTACTCGGCCCCCAAGTCGCTCAAGGACGGCCCCAAGAGCCTGGCCGATGTGGACCCCAAACTGCTCGAAACCTACGAGAAGCTCGGCGTGCCGCTGCACGAGCGCGCACGGCTGGCGGGCGTGGCAGTGGATGCGGTGTTCGACTCGGTCTCCGTGGGCACCACCTTCCGCGAGCAACTGCACAAAGTCGGCGTCGTCTTCTGTTCGTTCTCGCACGCCGTCGAGCACTACCCGGAACTGATTGAGCGCTACATGGGCAGCGTGGTGCCGGTGGGTGACAACTACTACGCCGCACTGAACTCGGCGGTGTTTTCCGACGGCTCCTTCGTCTACATCCCCAAGGGCGTGCGCTGCCCGATGGAGCTGTCCTCGTACTTCCGCATCAACGCCAAAGGCACGGGCCAGTTCGAGCGCACGCTCATCATTGCGGAGGAAGGCAGCCACGTGAGCTACCTTGAAGGCTGCACGGCGCCGCAGCGCGACGAGAACCAGCTGCACGCCGCCGTGGTGGAGCTGGTGGCGCACGACGACGCCTACATCAAGTATTCGACGGTGCAGAACTGGTACCCCGGCGACGAGAACGGCCTGGGCGGCATCTACAACTTCGTCACCAAGCGGGGTTTGTGCGCCGGCAAGCGCTCGCACATCGCCTGGACGCAGATTGAAACCGGCTCGGCCATCACCTGGAAGTACCCCAGCGTGGTGCTGCGCGGCGACGATTCGCGCGGCGAGTTCCATTCGATTGCCGTGTCCAACCACTTCCAGCAGGCGGATACCGGCACCAAGATGATCCACCTGGGCAAGAACACCAGCAGCCGCATCGTCTCCAAGGGCATCAGCGCCGGCAACGCGCAAAACAGCTACCGTGGCCTGGTGCGCATATCCCCCGGTGCGGCCAATGCACGCAACCACACGCAGTGCGATTCGCTCTTGATTGGCCCCAAGTGCGGCGCCCACACCTTCCCCTACATCGACACCACACGCAGCGACGCCGTGGTAGAGCACGAAGCCACCACCACGCGCATCTCGCAGGACCGCTTGTTCTACTGCCAGCAGCGCGGCATTGCCCCCGACGACGCAACAGCGCTTATCGTCGGTGGTTTCTGCCAGTCGGTGCTCGAAGAGCTGCCGATGGAATTCGCGCTCGAAGCCAAGGCCCTGCTCGCGGTTTCGCTCGAAGGCTCGGTTGGCTGAGCCAGAACATTCTTAGAAAAGTCGGAACACCCCATGACCACCTCTACCACCCCCCTGCTGCAACTGGACGCCCTGCGCGTTGCCATTGGCGAAAAAACCATCCTGCAATCCATCAGCCTGGATGTCGCCCCCGGCGAACTCGTGGTGCTGATGGGCGCCAACGGCAGCGGCAAAAGCACGCTGGGCCTGGCGCTCGCAGGCCATCCGGCCTACCACGCTACCAACGGCACGGCGCGCTTTGGCGGCGCTGATCTGCTGGCCATGGAACCCCAGGACCGCGCCCGCGCCGGGCTGTTCCTGTCGTTCCAGGCGCCCCCCGAAATTCCGGGCGTCAAGAACAACCTGTTCATCCGCACCGCCATGAATGCCGTGCGCGCCGCGCGTGGCGAAGACCCGCAGGACGCGTACGACTTTCTCGGCAGCGCCAAGGCCGCCGCCACGACACTCGGCCTGCCAGAAAACATGCTCAACCGCCCGGTGAATGATGGCTTTTCGGGCGGTGAGAGGAAGCGCAACGAACTGCTGCAACTCTCCTTGCTGCGTCCGCGCCTGGCGGTGCTCGACGAAATCGACTCGGGCATGGACGTGGACGGCGTGCGCGCTGTCGTCGAGCTGGTGCAGCGCCTGCGCAGCGAAGGCACGGCCTTCATCGTCGTCTCGCACTACCTGCAGTTGATTGAGTCGCTGCAACCCGACACCGTGCTGCGCCTCGCGGACGGCCAGATCGCCGAGCGCGGCGACATCACCCTGGCGCAGCGCATTGCACGCACCGGTTTTGTGCAGGCGCCCGAATTGGCAGAGGCTTGAGACCATGAACATCCGCCCCATCACCGCACACGAGGCCATGTTGATGGCCCGTGAGCACCTGGCTGCCACCGGCTGGGTGGCACCAAAGAACGAATCCTTCCGCCACCTGCCGCCGCCACCGGCTGCACTCTGGCTGGAGCAGGGTGAAGCAGCCCCCTCAGGGAACAGCAGTGGCTGGACCCTCACCACGCTTGCCGGCGGCACACCCACCGGCACCACGGCACGCACGCTGGCCGCCACCGACACCGCGCAGCGCGCCGATCTGTTTGCGGGCCTGGATTTGCCGGGCGACGATGATGCCGCGCCGTTTGCATGGGCGCACCGCGCCCTGTGCACTGCGGGCCTGCGCCTGCGGGTAGAGGCGGGCACAGTGCAGCAACCCACGCAGCTTGAACTGCGCCACCAGCCCACGGGCCAGGTGGAGGCGCCCTTGTTGGTGCTCGACATTGCCGAAGGGGCGCACTGTGTCCTGCGCGAGCTCCACCTCGCGGGCGACACGGCAGCCTCTGGCGGGAAGGTACAAAACCTGCAACTACATGTGCGCCTCGCCCGGGGTGCCAGCCTGCAGCACCTGCGCGTCGTCGCACCGCATGCGGACGACCGCTGCGCGCACATCGTTCACGCCCAGATCGGCGAGGACGCCCGCTACGTCCAGGCTTTTGTCGCCGGCGGCAGCCGCTACCACCTGCAGCGCAGCCAGGTGCTGCTCGGCGGCGCGGGCTCGTCGGCCCATATTGCAGGCCTGACCTGCGCGGCCGGCACGCAGTTTGAGCAGCAGGTCTTCATGCGCCATGCCGCAGCGCGGACCACCAGCCACAGCGAGGCCCTGGTGCTGGCAAGCGGCAAGGCGCACACGGTGGCCAACGCCAACACGCACATTGCGCCCGGCTCGGACGAAGCCGACGTGCACCAGCGCCTGGCAGGCATTCCGCTGGGAGGCCAGCCCCGTCTGGTGCTGCGCCCACACCTGGAGATTTACCACGACAACGTGCAGGCGGCCCATGGCGCCACTTGGGGCGCCTTGCCCGAAGATGCGTTGTTCTACGCGCGCCAGCGCGGGTTGGACGCGAGCGCCGCACGCTCGCTCATCATCGAGGGCATGGCCAACGCCTTGCTGTCGCGCTGCTTCACCGACACCACCACGTTCGATATCCTGACGCAAGGTGATGCCCTTCAAGGCGTGCTGCGCCAAGTGCTGGAGACAAGCCATGGGTGACATGCTCCCCGCTCGCTGGCTCAGCACATCCGGCGCGGCGCCCACCAGTCCGTCCGGCGTTACCGGGCTGCGCGCCCTGTTTCCGGTGCTCTCCCAGCATATTCAGGGCCACCCGCTCGCTTATCTGGACAACGCGGCCACCACGCAAATGCCCCAGCCGGTGCTCGACGCGCTCCAGCATTTCGAGCGCCACGACCGCGCCAATATCCACCGCGGCGTGCACGCGCTCAGCCAGCGCGCCACCGACGCCTACGACGCCGCGCGCGCCGAACTCAAGCGCTTTGTCGGTGCGGGGGCTGAGCACGAACTGGTGTTCACCTCGGGCACGACCGAATCGCTCAACCTTGTGGCGCATGGGCTGTCTGCACATGCTGGTGGAGGCAAGCCTCTGCAGCAGGGTGATGAAATCATCGTGAGCGGCCTGGAGCACCACGCCAACCTGCTGCCCTGGCAGCGCACGGCGCGCGAGAGTGGCGCGGTGCTGCGCATCCTGCTGCCCGACGCCGAAGGCCATTTGCACGCAGAAGATCTGGCACGCCTGCTGAGCCCGCGCACACGCGTGTTTGCCGTCACCGCCTGCGCCAACGCCACTGGCGAGCGCCCGCCCGTGGCCGAGCTGCTGGCATTGGCACGCCAAGCCGGCGCATTGACGGTGCTGGACGCTGCGCAAGTGGCCGCCCATGCCGTGCCCGATATCTCCGCCCTGCCCTGCGATTTCCTCGTTTTCTCGGGGCACAAGATGTACGGCCCCATGGGCACCGGCGCCCTCGTGGGTACGCGCAACGCGCTTGAACAGCTCGCCCCGCTGCGGTTGGGTGGCGACATGGTGGAGTGGGTGAGCTTCACCGACGCCAGCTTTGCCGCGCTACCCGCCCGGCTGGAGGCTGGCACGCCCAATGTGGGCGGCGCCATTGGCATGGCGGCAGCGGCCAAATTCATAGACGCCGTAGGCCGCAGCGCCATCGACCAGCATTTGCATGCGCTTCGCCACCAAGCGGTACAAGGCCTCGCCGCCCTGCCCGGCCTGCGTGTGCTGTCACCCGATACCCAGGACACCGCTATCGTCTCCTTCGTGACCGAAGGCGTTCACCCGCACGACATCGGCACGCTGCTTGACGGCCAGGGCGTCGCCGTGCGCACCGGCCACCACTGTGCCCAGCCATTGCTGGAGCATCTGGGCTGTGGGCCGACGACGCGCGCGTCGTTTGCCCTCTACAACACACCAGAAGAAGTCGAGCGCCTGGTCGCCGGCGTGGCCAAAGCGCTGGAGCTGTTGCGATGAGCAGTGCCGAAACCGACCTCTACCAGGAACTGGTGCTGGAGCACAAACGTGCGCCGCGCAACTTCGGCCATTTGCCCGCGCCCACGCACCAGGCACGTGGCACCAACCCGTCTTGTGGCGACGACCTTTCCGTAGAACTGAATATTGCGGATGGGCGCCTCGCAGACATCCGCTTTCACGGCCAGGGTTGCGCCATCTGCATGGCCTCCGCCTCGATGATGAGCGAGGCCGTGAAGGGCCAGGAGATTGCCACCGCGCAGGCGCTGCAACAGCACTTTCGCGCCGTACTGACCGGGGAGGAAAGTGCCGACGTCGCCCCGCTCGGCAAGCTTGTGAGCCTGGCCGGCGTCAGCCGCTACCCCAGCCGCATCAAATGCGCGCTACTAGGCTGGCATGCGCTGATGCATGCCATTGCCAGCAACCCGGCCGCGCCTGCAGCCCCGGTATCCACGGAAGGAGAAACACCATGATGAAACGCATGCGCGAAGACGTGCTGATTAATCGGCCTGTGACGGTCGAACGCATCCCTGATGGCACGCCCATGGATTTGCCCAGCGGGCTCTGGGCCCAGGTGACCCAGGCGCTGGGCTCCAACTTCACCCTGGTCGTCGAGGGCCAGTTGGTGCGCCTCAAGGGGAGTGATGCCGACGCCATTGGCAAGGAGCCGCCCGCCGAAGTCGAACACCCCGAGAACGTTGAAATTGACGATGTCAGCGGCCTGATCTGGAACACCCTCAAGACCTGCTACGACCCGGAGATTCCGGTCAACATCGTGGACTTGGGCCTCGTCTACCGCTGTGACCTGGAGCCCATGGAAGGCGGCGATGTGCGCGCGCTCATCGACATGACGCTCACCGCGCCCGGCTGCGGCATGGGCGAGGCGATTGCCGATGAGGTGTGCGACAAGGTGCTGGCGATCCCGCGCGTCGGCGAGATCACCGTCAACATGGTGTTCGACCCGCCCTGGGACCGCTCGCGCATGTCGGAAGCAGCCATGTTGTCCATGGGCATGTAAACACAGACAGTCCCCAATAAAAAAGGCGCCTCAGGGGCGCCTTTTTTATTCCTGAAACGCTTCTCAGCCGCCACAAGCGCCGCCCGAGCAGCAGGAGTGCTCTTCCGCATCTTCCGGCATCTCCAGCTTGCTGATCAGCACGCGCCACTGGTCGGGTCCAGATTGAAGGTAGGCCCACTGAAACTGGCCTGGCGTGCGCGAATCGAACTGGTGGCGCAGCGGGCGCGGGTCGTGGTCGCTGATGATTTGTACGGCTTCGCCAGGCAGCAACTCGTCAAAACGGCCAAAAATGGTCGAGTGGCGCTGCGGCGGGGGAATTTCACGAACATCAATCACGGGCGATTGGGTAGGAAGCATGGGAGCCTTTCTTCAGGGTTTCAACAAGAGAATAAGGAACAGGATTTACGCAAAATCGCCCCAGCAGCGTTGCTCTTCCTTGCCGTGCGCTTGCACTGTCTGCGTCAGAGCGCCTTGCTGGAACAATTTTGCGCAAGTCCTAAGGAAAAGAAAAACAAGCCGATCAGCCGTCCTTGCCATCGAGCCGGGTACTCGTCAGCCAGGGAACGTACATCACGAGGTAAATCACAAATGCGGTCGTCCAGGCCGTGGCCGCACACACCAGCGCATGCGTGTACCACTGCGGTGCCACCAGCGGCACCAGGACGCGCAGCACGGCAGCCGCCATGACCAGCACATAGGCCAGCACCTCGGCGCGCGATGCCTGCAATGGCCGGCCCGTGTGCCCACGCGCAGTGCGCGTCACCATGCCAATGATGAGACCACCCGTGGCGCCCACCGCCAGCGCATGCACCCCAAGCGACACCAATACCCAGCCTGGCTGGGCCAGCGCCAGCAAGGCCAGGCCCACCGGAATCCATGCGTATGCGGCATGCAGAATCCAGAGAATCGGCCGTGTGCGCGTCGCCAGTGTCTGCCAGTGGAGCATGCGCGCCAACTGCAAGGCAGCGGCGGCGGCCAGCACGGCAAAGGTGAGCCAGCCTGCCGGCGCAAACACCCACAGCGCCAGCCCCACGGCCGTGAAGGCCAATGCGCTGCGTTCCAGCCATTTCGGCACGGTGATTTTCAACCCTGGGTTCACGCTCATCGTGAATGCCGGAATCACCCGGCCCGCCATCACGCATTCGACCATCACGATCAGCCCAAGCGCCGCATACAGCGCGCTGGAGGGCTGAAACGGCACCAGGCCCATGACCGAAAGGTGAAACGCCAGATTCGCCAGGGACAACAGAATCAAAATACCCGCCAATGGCAGGTTGCGCTTGTTGCCAGCGCGCAGCAACACCCGCACCATGATGATGGCCACAATCGGCAGCAGCACCACATCAAGCGCGGCATACACCGGGTACGGAGCCACCCAGGCGGCGACCCGCGCTGCCAGCCAGAGCAGCACCAGGGCGCCCAGTGGCGCACCACGAGGCGTTTGCAGCCCGGTCCAGGCTTTCACCGCCGTCAGCAGGAAGCCCATGATGACGCCGGTCGCAAAACCCAGCAGCATTTCATGCGCATGCCACAGCATCGGCGGCACCGCGAGGTGCAGTGTGACGGCACCCAACATGGCCGCCACCCACAGCGGTACTGCGATGCAAGCCAGGGCTGCCGCAACGATATAAAAAGGGCGAAAACCCAGGCGCAGCACCGGCCAGCCGTACAAGGCTTTTTTGGCAGGCGCCTTGGCACCAGCGCCGACCAAGGGAGGAAGGGTAGTTTTCATGGGTTCAGTATTGACTAGATGCTCTTGCGTTGCAGCGGTCTCGGTTATAAGATGCATTTTATATGTATCTTACGGTGCATGGCGATTTTTATCAACTGCCTGTGCCTTTCAGCCCACCATGCGTCTTGCCAGCTATACCGATTACACCTTGCGCGTACTGATGTACTGCGCACAGCACCGAGAAAGACGCGTGACCATCGCCGAGCTGGCGAAAAGCCATACGCTGTCGAAAAACCATCTGATGAAGATCGTCAACGACTTGGCGCGCCATGGCCTGCTTGAAACCACCCGCGGCCGCGGCGGTGGTGTACGCCTGCTGCTCGAACCCTCTGCGATCGGCATAGGCGCAGTCGTGCGCTGGTGCGAAAGTGACTTTCGCATGGTCGAATGCTTCGACGAAAACTCCAACACCTGCCGCCTGAGCCCCGCCTGTCGTTTGAAAAAACTCTTTCAGCGCGCGCTGGCCTCGTACCTGCGCGAACTCGATGGCGCCACGCTCGCCGACCTGGTCTCAGAAGACGCTGCGCAGCCCATAGGCGCACCCACCATCATCAGCCTGTCGCGGCGTACGCCTGCAGCAGCCGTTCCGGCACGCGGTTAACGGCGCAGAGGATACCCTTTCTTGCTATTTATTCAATAGCTGCAAGCGTTTACCTGAAAAGCGCCAGAAGCACTTTTCAGGTAAATAAACCGCTTAGAACGACTCCCATTCATCGTCCGCCTCCGCTGCCCCTTTGATGGGCTTTGCAGGTTTGGGCGCTGGCGCGGCAACAGAGGTCCGTGCCACCGGTTTGGCAGGAATGCGTGTCTGAGCTTTGGGCTGGGGCGCTGTGACGGCCGGTGTGGCCTTGCGCACTGGCGGGGCCATCGGCGCACGGGCAACGGTGCTACCGGCCGCAAGCCGAAACACCGCCACGGACTGCACCAAGTCGTCCGCCTGCCCCTTGAGGCTGCTGGCCGCAGCAGCCATCTGTTCGACCAGCGCGGCATTCTGCTGGGTGGCCTGGTCCATTTGCGTGACCGCCTCGCCGACTTGCGAGACACCGGAGCTCTGCTCGCTGCTGGCAGCGCTGATCTCCCCGACGATATCGGTCACGCGGCGGATCGCGGCCACGACCTCGTTCATCGTGGCACCGGCCTTGCCGACCTGTTCGTTACCTTGCTCGACACGCTCGACGCTGGCGGAAATCAGCGCCTTGATTTCCTTGGCCGCGTCCGCGCTGCGGCCTGCCAGGCTGCGCACTTCGCTGGCCACCACGGCAAAGCCGCGGCCTTGCTCGCCGGCCCGGGCGGCCTCGACCGCCGCGTTCAGCGCCAAGATGTTGGTCTGGAAGGCAATGCCATCAATGACACCAATGATGTCGGCAATCTTGCGGCTGCTGTCGTTGATGCCCTTCATGGTTTCAACCACCTGAGCGACCGTCTCACCGCCCTGCTGCGCGACGCCGGATGCGCTCACGGCCAGTTGGTTGGCCTGGCGGGCGTTGTCGGCATTCTGGCGCACGGTGCTTCCGAGTTCTTCCATGGAAGCCGCCGTTTCTTCGAGTGCGCTGGCCTGCTGCTCCGTCCGCGCTGACAAATCGTGGTTGCCCTGGGCGATTTCAGCGCTTGCGATTGCCACGCTCTCCGAGCCCTCGCGCACGCGTGTCACGATGCGCACCACGCTGTCGCGCATGGCTGCAATGCCATGCAGGACGCTGCGCTCATCGGCAGGGGGAATCTCGACAGCCAGGTCGCCCTCGGAGATCCGGTTGGTAATGGCGTTCAGCAGCGCAGGCTCACCCCCCAATTGCGTCAGGATGCTACGCGTGGCCCACCAACCGATCAGCCCCAGAACCAAGGCCAGGGCCAAGGCAATCGCCGCGGCCTCGCGCACACGGCCCATGAACGTCACCTGCACCGTGTCCACATAGACCCCGGAGCCCACAATCCAGCCCCAAGGTGCAAAACCTTTCACAAAAGAAACCTTTGCCACTGGGTCAGTGCTCCCCGGCTTAGGCCACATATAGTTGACAAAGCCGGAGCCGTTTTGCTTCACCGTATTGACAAATTCCACAAAAAGAAACTTGCCCGTGGGATCCTTGTTGCCACTGAGATCTTGCCCCTCCAACTTGGTGCTGATCGGGTGCATCAGCATGGTTGGATGCATGTCGTTGATCCAAAAATATTCGGTGCCGCTGTAGCGCAGCGCGCGCACCGCGTCCTTGGCACGCTGTTTGGCCTCATCTTCCGTCATGGCTCCCTTGCTCGCCTGCTCCTGAAAGTGGGCAATCACGCCATAGGCGGTTTCCACCGCCTGGCGCACGCTGTTCTCACGCTCGTGCATGATCAGGCTGCGCTCGGACACCATGAGGACCCCAGCGAGCACCAGCATGGCCAGCAAGGCAAATACCACGAGTCCTGTGAGGCGCCGTGAAATACTGAGCTGTTTGAATACGGTCATGGTGAGCCCCTTGTAGTTCGGCTTGAATAGACGCTGTGATCCTACCTCTTGGCGGCAACGCTTGCTGGCTTTAGAACGTGTTCACGTGTCAAGCTGACGACCCTGTCGCGGCACTTTCTTTGTAGAACACAGCGAGTGCCGGCCGGGAGCGCCATACCCGGCAAGCCCGTGAAAGCGGAGAACTGAAAGCGGACTTCGAATCGGGTGCCTGGAGAACAGACGCCTGCACTTCGGGGGCCCAAGTCCGTGGCTTGCGCCGCAACCGCCGCAACCGTGTACAGCACCGATCCACCGAATAGCGCTATAACAAGTATAGCTATAAATCTAATACAGAAAAGCGCAATCGAAGAATTTCAACAAAAATTCCAGCGTGTCAGAAAGATTCCCACTCGCCGCTCGATGCTCCCGCGATGCGCGCGGCGGGCCCCGCAGTCGGGATCGGCGCAAGCACAGCCTTGGCCTTTTGAGAAGGCGGCGACGGCAGTTCTTCGGTACGCCCTGGCCCCTTGGGCCGAGCTGCCTGGAGAAACGGCGTGGCTACGGGTGCTTTGCCGCCTTGTCCCCCGGGCGCGAGTTGAAACACCGCCACGGCCTGTACCAGCTCGCCGGCCTGTGCTTTGAGGCTGCTGGCGGCGGCGGCCATCTGCTCGACCAAAGCAGCGTTTTGCTGCGTCGCCTGGTCCATTTGCGTGACGGCCTCACCGACCTGCGAGACACCCTCGCTTTGTTCGCTGCTGGCGGCAGTGATCTCGCCGACGATATCGCTCACGCGCCGGATGGCGTCCACCACGCCCGTCATGGCGGTGCCGGCCTTGTCGGCCCATTGCCTGCCTTGCTCCACTTGTTCGCTGCTGGCGCCGATCAAGGCCTTGATCTCCTTGGCAGCATCGGCGCTGCGGCCCGCCAGGCTGCGCACCTCGCTCGCCACCACGGCAAACCCTCGGCCTTGCTCGCCCGCACGGGCGGCTTCCACGGCGGCATTGAGTGCCAGGATATTGGTCTGAAACGCAATACCGTCAATGACGCCGATGATGTCGCCAATCTTGGCGCTGCTGCTGTTGATGCCTTGCATGGCTTGCACCACCTGGGCGACCACTTCACCGCCCTGCACAGCCGTCTGCGATGCGCTCTGCGCCAGCTGGTTGGCCTGCCGCGCGCTGTCGGCGTTCTGCCGCACGGTCGAGCCAAGCTCTTCCATGGAAGCCGAGGTTTCTTCCAGGGCGCTGGCCTGCTGCTCCGTTCTGGCGGACAGATCGTGGTTGCCCGAGGCGATCTGAGAGCTTGCCGCAGCCACTCCCTCCGACCCGCTGCGCACACTGGCCACGACACGCGCGAGATTGGCGCGCATTTCTGTCAGCGCAGCGAGCAGCTGACCCATTTCGTCTTTGCCTCCTGCCGGGATCGCTTCCGCCAGATTCCCCGCTGCCATGGCGCGCGCCGCCGCCACCGCCTGCGCTGCGGGGCGCGAGACACTGCGAGCGATGAGCACGGCGAACGCCACAGCCAGCACGACGCAAAGACCCAGGGCCACGGCAACCGCCACCCGTGCATTCACGAACACCAATCCGGCGCGCAACTGCGCTGCATCCGCCGATGCGGCGGCGACATTCGACAGTCGGCCAAGCGCTTCATCTGCAGCCGCAAAGCTCTTGGCCGATTCGCCCGCGTACTTGTCTTCCAGCGCACGCGACGTCATCTCGACCATCTCGGCCGTAGTGAAATCGATGCCCTTGGCAATATCGAGCAGATCGGCTTGCACTTTCAGGTAGGCTGCCATTTGCTCGGCGTATTGGCCAAAGGCAGTGACTTCCTGGGGGCTCGACATCAGCACCTGGAGCCGCTTGTCGAGCTTGCCCATGTCACTGGCTCGCGCACCAATCTGCTGCACCAGGGCCGTCACCTCGTCGGTATTGCGCGCTGTGATCAAGCCAGCTTCCGCACGCCGCATACGGTTGATAAGCACGCGCAATTGGCCTGCCTGGTCTACGCTGGGCATCAGGCGATTGGCAAGCTCCTGTGTCTGAGCCTGCATGCGCGCGAGCTGCACCAGTGACACCGCGCCAAGTGCCAATGTCAGCAATACGACCACGAAAAAGCCCGCGGCAAGCTTGGTTCCGATGCGCAGGTTGGAAAAGCGAAGGAAGGTCATGGAAGCAAAGCCCTGTCCGCTTGCATGCGCTGGTCTCGCAAGTTCGCCGGGCCCGAAGTGGTAACAATTTGTCCAGTCTAGCCCCGCCCTACCCGAAGCTGCATCGGGTAATCCATCAAAAAAGCACGCGCACCATGCGGTGGGCGTGCTTTTGCAGGCGTGCCGTCAGGCGCCTGTCAAGAATCGGGCGATCTCAGCCGTGGGCCTTGGCATAGTTGGCCAGGCCTTCGATGATTTCCTTGTGTGCCGATTCAATGCCTTCCCAGCCCAGCACCTTGACCCATTTGCCTTCTTCCAGATCTTTGTAGTGCTCAAAGAAGTGGCTCAGGGCCTTGAGGCGCGCGGGGTTCACATCCTCGATATTTTTCCAGGCCGAATACATCGCCAGTACCTTGTTGGTGGGCACGGCCAGCACCTTGCCGTCGATGCCGGCTTCGTCTTCCATCTTCAAGATGCCCAACGCACGGCAGGGCACGACAACGCCGGGGTGCAGCGGGTACGGCGTGATGACCAGCACGTCTACCGGATCGCCGTCGCCGCTGAGGGTCTGGGGCACATAGCCGTAGTTCGATGGGTAGTACATGGCCGTCGTCATGAAACGGTCAACAAAGATCGCTCCCGATGCCTTGTCCACTTCGTACTTGATGGGGTCGGAATCCATGGGAATCTCGATGACCACGTTGAAGGATTCAGGAACATTCTTGCCGGGTGTGACGCTATTGAGGGACATGGTTGTTTTTCAGTTGGAAGACTAGTGATTAACCCTGATTTTACCAACCGACCCCTTGCACCCGGCTTTCACGCCGTGTTTTGGGAGTAAATTGTCGAAGTTGGCCAATCGTCTCCAGGAGAGGAGCACGAGGAAGCAACGCAGCGGAGACCCTCCCCATGCGTTGAGTCTCCTTCCGTGCGAAACAACACCCTGGAGCAATAAGAATGGCTGGAACCACAGCGTCGAATTTCCCCCTCATCCTTGCCCTCATCTGTGGCCTGATTGCCGTAGCCTACGGCTTCTGGGCCCGCAGCTGGATTCTGGGCAAAGACCCCGGCAACCCCCGTATGCAGGAGATTGCCGCCGCCATTCAGGCCGGCGCCGCCGCCTACCTGGCACGTCAGTACAAGACCATTGCCATCGTCGGCGTGGTACTCGCCATTCTCATTGGCGTTTTCCTTGACGGCAAAACGGCCGTTGGCTTTGTCATTGGCGCCGTGCTCTCGGGCGCCTGCGGCTTCATTGGCATGAACGTGTCGGTGCGCGCCAACGTGCGCACGGCGCAGGCTGCCACGCAGGGCATTGGCCCGGCACTTGATGTCGCTTTCCGCGGCGGCGCCATCACCGGCATGCTGGTGGTGGGCCTGGGGCTGCTGGGCGTCACCGGCTTTTACTGGTTCCTGGTGGGCAGCAACCCAGTGGCCGACAAGTCGCTCGCTGGCCTGCTCAACCCGCTGATCGGTTTTGCCTTCGGCTCATCGCTGATCTCCATCTTCGCCCGACTGGGCGGCGGCATCTTCACGAAGGGTGCTGACGTCGGCGCCGACCTAGTGGGCAAGGTCGAGGCGGGCATCCCCGAGGACGACCCGCGCAACCCGGCCGTGATTGCCGACAACGTGGGCGACAACGTGGGCGACTGCGCCGGCATGGCCGCCGACCTGTTTGAAACCTACGCCGTGACCTTGATTGCCACCATGGTGCTGGGCGCGCTGATGCTGACGGCCGCTCCGGTCAACGCCGTGATGTACCCGCTGGCGCTGGGCGCCGTGTCCATCGTGGCTTCCATCATCGGCTGTTTCTTCGTCAAGGCCTCGCCTGGCATGAAGAACGTGATGCCGGCGCTGTACAAGGGCCTGGCGATTGCCGGCGTGCTCTCGCTCATCGCCTTCTACTTCGTCACCACTTGGATCATCCCGGACAACGCCCTGGGCGGCACGGGTGCGCAGATGAAGCTCTTTGGCGCCTGCGCCACCGGCCTGGTGCTGACCGCGGCCCTGGTCTGGATCACCGAGTACTACACCGGCACGCAGTACAAGCCGGTGCAGCACATCGCGCAGGCATCCACCACCGGCCACGGCACCAACATCATTGCCGGCTTGGGCGTGTCGATGCGTTCCACCGCCTGGCCGGTGATCTTTGTCTGCGCCGCCATCCTGGTGTCGTACTCGCTCGCCGGGCTGTTCGGCATTGCCGTGGCGGCCACGTCGATGCTCAGCATGGCCGGCATCGTGGTGGCGCTCGACGCCTACGGGCCGATTACCGACAACGCCGGCGGCATTGCCGAAATGGCCGAGATGCCCAGCAGCGTGCGCGACATTACCGACCCGCTGGACGCCGTGGGCAACACCACCAAGGCCGTGACCAAGGGCTACGCCATCGGTTCGGCTGGCCTTGCCGCGCTGGTGCTGTTTGCCGACTACACCCACAAGCTTGCAAGCTACGGGCAGACGATCGACTTCAACCTGAGCGATCCGATGGTCATCATCGGCCTGTTCATCGGCGGCCTGATTCCCTACCTGTTCGGTGCCATGGCGATGGAAGCGGTGGGCCGCGCCGCCGGCGCCGTGGTGGTGGAAGTGCGCCGCCAGTTCCGCGACATCAAGGGCATCATGGAAGGCACGGCCAAGCCCGAGTACGGCAAGGCCGTCGACATGCTCACGACAGCCGCCATCAAGGAAATGGTCGTCCCCAGCCTGCTGCCGGTGGTGGTGCCGATTCTGGTCGGCCTGCTGCTCGGCCCGAAGGCGCTGGGTGGCTTGCTGATGGGCACGATCGTGACCGGCCTGTTCGTCGCCATTTCCATGTGCACCGGGGGCGGTGCCTGGGACAATGCCAAGAAGTACATTGAAGACGGCCACCACGGCGGCAAGGGCTCTGAGGCGCACAAGGCCGCTGTGACCGGCGACACTGTGGGCGACCCCTACAAAGACACCGCTGGTCCGGCCGTGAACCCGCTGATCAAGATCATCAACATCGTGGCGCTGCTCATCGTGCCGCTGGTGGTGAAGTTCCACGCAGGTTGAAGCACACAGGCTGCCCGGCCGCTAAAACCGGTTTTTGACACAAAGGGGCTTCGGCCCCTTTTTCGATGCGCCGGGCGAGCAAGATTGAAGAAAGATACCCCCATGAAACGCGCCTCACCTCCCGCCGGCCCCGATGTCGAGGTCTACACCGTACTGGTGCGCACCGCGCTGGCGCAGTCCGGGCATCTGCTGGAGCGCGCCATCGAATCCACCCGCAGGGCCTTGCAAGCGCGCGAAGACCAGGCGCGCACTCCCGGCGAGAGCCACAGCGCGATGCACGCGCGGCAACACTTGGCGCGCGTCAGCTTTGTCATGTGCGAGCGGTTCCCCAACGCCCTGGAGCAGGCGATTGCCAAAGGCGCCGACCGGCAGCAAGCGGCGACACGCTCGCTTTTCTCGGTGCAGTTTGACGAACTGGAGCTGATGGACGAATCGCAACTGAGCGAGAGCGTGGAACGCGCGCGGGCAAGGCAACTGCTCACCGAAGCCGTGGCCACGCCGTTGACCGAGCTCAATGCGCTCATGAGTGCGGCGCAAGGGCAATCGAGCGTGGACCCTGGGCACAATCCCCTGCAACCCGAGCTTTTTTTGCAGGCCTTGCAAACCATCGTCGGGCAGATGCAGCCGTCCGACACAGTGCGGCGGGACTGGATGACCCACCTGGCCGAGGCCATGGGCGCCGAGCTTCGGGCCCTGTACCTCCAACTGATCGCGCAGATGCAGGAAAGCGGCATCAAGCCTGCCGGGTATGCGGTGCGCCAGCAAGGCGGCAACTACGTTTACATCAAGCCCATAGGCGAAGAAGGCCACGCACCTGGGTTTGGTCCCGAAACCGCGCCATGGCGCATGGGCAGTGCACAGCCCACGGCAGAGGCTGCCCCCACGGCCGGCCCTGACTCCACCCGGCTCACACTGCACCAATTGCGCCGTTTGCTGACGGGTGAGCTGGCCGATGGTCCAGCGCCTGAAATGCCATTTTCTGAACGGTTCTCGCGCGAGTTCGAGAGCCCACCGTCCAACATGGCTGCGCCCCCGCCAGACTTCGACATCACGGTGCCCGCCGCCTTTGAGGCGCTCCAGGAGATGCAGCAGGTGGACCACATGATGAAACGCCTGGGCAGTCGGGGCCCGCTGAGCACCCCGGCCGCGACGGCCATCGCACCGCGCAGCGCCAAAACGGCGCTCGGCCAAGCCTTGAGCATGGAAGTGGTGGCCCTCATGCTCGACAACATCGCGCGCGATGGCCGCCTGCTCTGGCCGGTCCAGCAACTCGTGAAACAACTGGAGCCTGCCCTACTGAAACTGGCGGTAGCCGACCCACGATTTTTCAGTGACAAAGACCACCCCGCTCGCCGCCTGCTGCAGGAAATGACGGACCGCAGCCTGGCCTTTGACAGCCTCGAAGCCCAAGGTTTCGAGAGCTTCATGCAGCCGCTGATCGACGTGGTAGGCCCATTGACCCACTCGCCCATTGAAGACCAGGAGCCTTTTGCGCACGCCCTGGGGCAATTGCTGGACGCCTGGGCCACGCGCGAGAAAAAGCGCGAAAACGAACGGCTGCGCGCCATCGAGGCCCTGCGCCACGCCGAGCAGCGCAACCTGCTGGCCGCCAGGATGTCGCAGGAGATGCGGTTACTGCCCCAAATCGATGCGATCCCGGCCGAGATTGCGCGTTTCCTCCTGGGCCCCTGGACCCAGGTGATGGCCCAGGCGCGGCTGAGCGACCAGAGTGGCAGCAACGACCCGGGGCGCTACCGCGAAGCGGTCGATGCGCTGCTCTGGAGTGCGCAACCCAAGCTCACCCGCATCAACGTGGGCCGCCTCGGCCGCCTTGTGCCCAAGCTGCTGTCCAGACTGCATGCCGGCCTTGCCGCCATCGACTATCCAGCCGCCGAGACCCATAAGTTCTTCGAGTTGCTGATGCAGTTGCACCAGCAGGCTTTTGTGCCCGGCCGCACGGAAGAAGCTGCGTCCAACGCGCCCACGCCCCCCAAGCGCAGCAATGCCTCCACCTTGGAAACAGACGAACCCTGGATTGCGCCATCCGAAGCTGCCGAATCCGGTTTCATGGGCGAGCCCTTGGGCCACCAGCCCACAAGCCCTGAAGACGATGAAGCCCGCCGTCCATCCACACCTTCGGCGCCCACGCTGGCGATGGACGTTGGAACCTGGGTCACCCTGCTGGTGAATGACAAATGGGAGCGCACACAGCTGTCGTGGATTGGATCGCACGGCAACCTGTTCCTGTTCACCAACGCCTATGGCCACACCCAATCGATGACCCGGCGGTTGCTCGACAAGCTGATCGCCCGAGGCACTCTGCGGGTCATTTCCGGGCAGACCGTGGTGGCTGGTGCACTCGACGCCGTGGCGCAAACCGCCCTGCGCAACAGCCTGGAGACAGGCGACGGAATCTAAGAACGTTCACGATCTAAAACTCCGATGAAATCGCCGCCCGCAGCAAAGCGCTGGCCGGTGCCACCAGCGTATGCAACTCATGAACGCGCCCCTGCTCGATGGCCTGCAGCACCAGTTCATGGATGCCGCCCACCACCGCCAGCGCCATGGTGGGCTGCAATGGCGATTTGCGCAGGCGGGCGCCGGGGCGTTGGTTCACCACTTCGAGCATCAAGGCCGCCAGTTGCTGGTGCACCCGGCTGCGCACCGCCAGGCCACTGGCACCCAGGCCCAGGATGTCGATGAACAAAGTGCGCAGCAGCACCGGGTTGCGGGCGAGGGCGGCCAGGTACGCCGCCATGGCCTGCTCCACCTGCGACTGCCAGTTGCTACTGGGGTTGATGGCAGCGCGCAGTGCAGCGATCGCCTCGTCGGTGGCGGCCACGTACAAAGCCATCAGGCACTCGGCCTTGTCGCCGAAATGTTCGTAGAAGGTGCGGCGCGAGACGCCGGCCTGGCGCACGATGTCGGCAATGGTCGTTTCTGCATAGCCTTTTTCGGCGACGCTGCGCGCCATGCCATCGAGCAGGCGGGCGCGGTGCGTATTGGCATCGTTGCCGTGTTCGTTCATCTTTTTCCTCGTACGAGACGATTGGTACTTGACAGTACCACATATTTCCCAGATCATTCGCGCCTGCTTGGTACGATGAAGTACCAATTCTTGCCACTACACCGTACGCCCACATGAAACCGCAATTGGCGCCCACCGCGCGCTTCATCACCAGCCTTGCCACGCTGTGTCTGCTGGCCGGACCGGCCTTTGCACAGCCCATGGACTTTTCCACCGCCTTGCAGCACATGGTGGATGCCTCCGACCGGCTGGCCGCCTCGCACCTGGCGGTGGACAGTGCCGCGCAGCAGCGCCGCGCGATCGAGCGCCTGGGCGGCCCCAGCGTGAGCCTGACCGGCGCCACCTACGCCTACAACGCCAACCTGAACCTGGATCTGAACCCGCTGGGCCAGGCGCTGCCAGGCATCCTCGCGCAACTGCCGCCGCAACTGGGCGGCATGGTGGCGCAGCTGCCCCACCTGCCGGCCAGCTACACGCTCAACCGCCACCAAACGGACACCACGGCCTCGGTCAACGCCGTCTGGCCGATCTACCTCGGCGGCGCAACGCAGGCCGCACGCGGCGTGGCCGACGCCCGTACCCGAGAAGCGCAAGCCGACAGCACGCGCGTGAGCGACGAACTGGCCTCGCTGCTGGTACAGCGCTACTTTGGTGCGCAGCTGGCCAACCGCGCGGCTGCGCTGCGCGAAGCGGCCCTCCACAGCATCGAGCAGCACGACGCCGCTGCGCAAAAGATGCTGGACGCCGGCGTGATCGCCAAAGTCGAGCGCCTGCAAGCCCGCTCAGCCCTGGAAGACGCCCGCAAGAACGCGCAAAAAGCCCGCGACGACGCCGACTTGGCCGCCACCGCGCTCACCCGAACAGCCCGTGCCGATGAGCGCCTGGAGCCCACCAGCCCGCTGTTTGTCATCAGCCAGCCGGTCGAGCCGCTGCCCTACTTCATAGACGCCGCTCTTGCGCACCACCCAGGCCTGGCCAAAGTCGCCGCCAAGAAGGCGCAGGCCAGTGAACTGCACAAGGCCGAAGAAGCGCTGCGCCGCCCGCAGGTGTTTGCCTTTGGCCAGCGCGAAATCAAAAGCGGCAACGCTGACTGGGTGGCCGGCATTGCCGTGCGCTGGACGCTGTGGGATTCCATCGACCGCAATGCCCTGGAGGCCTCCTCCCAGGCGCAGATCGACCAGGCCGAGCGCACCGGCGCACAGGCCCGCAGCGACATTGCCCTGCTGGTCGAAAAGAACTGGCTGGCGCTGGAGCAAGCCCGGCGCCAGTATTTCGCCCAGCAGGCCGGTGTAGACCTGGCCGCCGAAGTCCTGCGCCTGCGCGAGGCCGGCCTGCGCGAGGGCACCAGCACCACGCTGGACCTGATCGACGCCCAATTGAACAACGCCAAGGTGCAAACCGAACGCGCCCAGGCCGCGCACGACTATGTACTGGCGCTGGCAGCGCTGCTCGAGAGCAGCGGCCTGTCCGATGAATTTGCAAACTACATGGCGCGAGCCGACGTCAAGGTGAACTAAAAAATGAACGCAAAAACAAAAACCGCTGCCGCAGTCACCCTCGGCCTGGCCGTGGCCGCCTTCACCGGCTATGGCTTGTGGCGTGCGTCGCAGCCCGCGCCCGAAGTGTTCCAGGGCCAGATGGAAGCACGCGAAGCCGATATCGCCCCCAAGCTCAGCGCCCGCATTGCACAGGTGCTGGTGAAAGAAGGCGACCAGATCACCGTCGGCACGCCGTTGGTGCGGCTCGACAGCCCCGAAGTCGCCGCCAAGATGGCCCAGGCCACGGCCGCCCAGGCGGCGGCGCAGGCCGTGGCCAGCAAGGCCGAACACGGTGCACGCCCGCAAGAGATCGAAATGGCGCGCCTGACCTGGCAGCGCGCCCAAACCGCCGCCGACCTGGCCGACAGCTCGTTTCGCCGCGTCGAAGGCCTGGCCCGCGAAGGCCTGATCGCCACGCAGAAGCGCGACGAGGCCGACGCCAACCGCAAGGCCAGCCGCGACCAGGCGCTCGCCGCCAAGGCGCAGTACGACATGGCGCGCGCTGGCGCCCGCCCCGAAGACCAGGCCGCCGCCGCCGCACAGGCCCGCCAGGTGGCGGGCGTGGTGGCCGAGGTGCAGGCCGCGCAGGCCGAGACCGAACTCAAGAGCCCCGTGGCGGGCGAAGTGGCCAAGGTGCTGGCGCACGTGGGCGAGCTCTCGCCCCAGGGCGTGGCCGTGGTGTCGGTGGTCGATCTGTCGGACCAGTGGGTGGTGCTCAACGTGCGCGAAGACCGGCTCAAGCGCTTTGCCGTGGGCAGCGAGTTCGACGCCACCCTGCCCGCCCTGGGGTCGCAGACCGTGCGCTTCAAGGTCTATGCCAACAGCGTGTTGCCAGACTTCGCCACCTGGCGCGCCACGCGTGCCGGCCAGGGCTTTGACGTGCGCACCTTCGAAGTCCGCGCCCGCCCCCTCGCCGCCGTGCCGGGCGCCCGCCCCGGCATGAGCGTGCTGGTGAAAAATACCTAATAAATAGGCATCTAGCGCAATACCTATATGCGCTGCCAGCTATGAATTCAATAGTACACAGTGCCCGGCGCGAAGCCCAGCGTCTGGCGCGCAGCCCCTGGGATCTGGCCATGATCACCTGGGTGCCGCTGCTGGCCGTGGCGCTGATGTGGTGGATCTTTTCTGCCGGCGTGCCGCACGGCCTGCCCATCGGCGTGCAGGACGAAGACCATTCCGCCTTCTCGCGCCAGCTCACGCGCATGCTGGACGCCACGCCCGGCCTGCACGTGGCGCGCCCCGTGAACGGCAGCCTGGAGGCGCAGGCGGCCCTGCGCAGCATGGACATTGACGCCGTGGTGGTGGTGCCGCGCGGCTTCTCACGCGACATCAAGCAAGGCCGCGTCGGCACTGTCACGCTGCTGCACAACGCGCAACTGGGCACGCATTCGGGCCTGATCCAGCGCGATGTGCGCATGGCCGTGGGCACGCTCTCGGCCGGCGTGGAACTCGCAGCGCGCGCCAAGCGGGGCGAATCGGCCCTGGCTGCGCGGGTCAGCATGGAGCCCATCCACACGCAGCTCGTCGGCCTGTTCAACGTGGCCGGCAACTACGAGCTGTTTCTGGCATCGGCCCTGATTCCCGCCTTGCTGCACATCCTGGCCATGACGGCCGGCGCCTGGACGGTAGGCCGTGAACTGCGCGAGTGCAGCCTGGGCGACTGGCTCGGGCACAGCACCTGCGCCGCCCGCACCGCCGGCGCGCTGCTGGGCAAGCTGCTCTGGCCCTGGATCAGCCTGACGCTGGTTGGCCTGCTCTCGCTGGTGTGGCTGACCTGGGGCCGGGGCTGGCACGCGGCTGGCAGCCTCCCCTGGGTTGCCGCCGGCATGGCACTGCTGGTGGGGCTGTCCATCGCGCTGGGTGCGCTGCTGGCCGCGGCCACGCGCTCGCTGCGCATGGCGCTGTCGGGCACGGGCTTTTTCTCGGCACCGGCCTTTGCCTTCAGCGGCGTGGCCTACCCGCTGCTGGCCATGTCGCCCAGCGCCCGCGCCTGGGCGCTGGCCATGCCCTTCACCCACTACATCGCCCTGCAAACCGGGCAATTGCAAATGGGCGCGCCGATTGCCTCCAGCGCCGCCACCATGGCCGGCCTGCTGGTGGCCACCGTGGTCGCGTTCTCGCTGTGCATACCGCTGTTGCTGCGCACGCTGGGCCAGCCGCGCAGCTGGGGGAAACTTTGATGAGATCCTGGTTCAAACGCGCCCTGTGCGCCTGGTACGACGCTCTGCGGGGGGTCGTGCGCGACCAGGGCGTGGTCCTGCTGCTGGTCGCCGCACCTGTGTTGTACGGCTTTTTCTACCCCTGGTTCTACGCCACCGAGGTGGCCACGCAGATGCCAGTGGCGGTGGTGGACCTCGATCACTCCAGCCTCTCGCGCCAGATCACACGGCTGGCGCAGGCCGACCCCAACATCGCCGTCACGCTCGTCACCGGCGACGAGCACGAAGCGCGCGAGGCGCTGTGGAGCGGCGCCATTGGCGGCTACGCCGTGCTCCCCGCCGACCTGCAGCGCAAGGTGCTGCGCAACGAGGCGGCCGTGGTCAACGTCGAAGCCAATGGCGCCTATGCCCTCATCAACAAAGCGGTGCAGCGTGGCTTTGCCGAAGCCGTCGGCACCGCCTCGGCAGCCGTCGAAATCCGCATGCTGGAGGCGCACGGCCAAAGCGCGCTGCAGGCGCGCGCCAGCCGCAGCCCGGTGCAACTGCAGACGGTGGCCCTGTTCAACCCCACCGAGGGCTATGGCAGCTACGTGGTGCCCGCCGTGGCGCTGCTGATCCTGCAGCAGACCCTGCTGATGGGCGCGGCCATGCTGGCCGGCACCTGGGTCGAGCACGGCGAGCACCGCGCACCACGCAGTGTCTGGGTGGCGCGCCTGCTGGCGCTGTGCACACTGGGGCTGATGAGCGGGCTGCTTTATTTCGGCTGGATCTTCACCTGGCAGGACTACCCGCGCGGCGGCAACCCCTGGGGCGCGCTGGTGCTGCTGCTGTGCTACGTGCCCACCAACGCGGCGCTGGGCATGCTGCTGGGCCTGTGTTTTGGCAACCGCGAACGCGCGCTGCAGGTGCTGCTGTTCACCACGCTGCCCATGGTCTTTCTGGCGGGTTTCTCCTGGCCGGTGGAGGCGCTTCCCCTGCCCCTGCAATGGCTGCGCTGGCTGATTCCCAGTACCGCAGGCGTGCAGGCATCGCTGCGCTTGAACCAACTGGGCGCGCCACTCGCCGACGTCATGCCCTACCTGGGCACCTTACTGGCCCTGTTCTGTGCCTGCCTGACCGGGCTGTGGTGGAAGACGCGGGCGGCACCACGGCTCTTGGGCGCTGCCGCACAGACCGCTGCCGCTACCCCGGCCAGTCCAGCCCAGGGCTGAGCCAGCCGCCCTGGCGGCCGATGAGTTCGGCAGTCGCCAGATCCGCCGCATCGTGCGCATGCCTCGGCGCTGCCGCAGGCGCACGCCACCAGGGCGTGAGCCACTGCCAGGCACGCAGTCGCACGGCCCCTCTCGGGCCCGGCTCTTGCCGCTTGCCGGCAGGAACCGCCATCGCCGCCCCCTGCTCACGCGCCAGCGCCAGTGCGGTGTCGCGCACCACCACTGCCGCACGCAGGCGCATCACTTCGGACTCCAGCCGGGCAATGTCAGCCCGCTGCTGGGCCATCACGCGGCTGCAACGCTCCTGCGCGGCGCCATAGGCGCGGCAGAGCGCGACATGCTCCTGAGGGGCGGTCGCTATGGTCGAAATGATGGGAATGGTGCGCATGGTGCAAACCCCTCGAAGTGGAAAGGCAATAATCAATTCTAAATGCGAATCATTATTGTTTAAAAATACCCGGCGGATTCAAAACTGAAGCGCAACACCTGCCAACCTCTAAGGTCAGCAGATGCACTCCTCTCCTTCGCACTACCAG
>NZ_JBWKZM010000024.1:0-64849 GCF_059424465.1 Simplicispira sp. GW247-4R2A
CCCCCACCCCTTACACCCCGCCTGCCGTCTGGCACTGGAACAAGGAAAACGGCGGCAAGTTCGCCAGCATCAACCGGCCGGTGTCCGGCCCCACGCACGACAAGGAACTGCCGGTCGGCAAGCACCCGCTGCAGCTGTACTCGCTGGCCACGCCCAACGGGGTGAAAGTCACGGTCCTGCTGGAAGAGTTGCTGGCGACAGGCCACAGCGGGGCCGAGTACGACGCCTGGCTGATCAATATCCAGGAAGGCGCTCAGTTCGGCAGCGGCTTCGTGTCGGTGAACCCCAATTCCAAGATTCCGGCCCTGCTGGACCGCAGTGATGCCGCCCATCCGGTGCGGGTGTTCGAGTCCGGCGCCATCCTGTTGTATCTGGCGGAGAAATTTGGCGCCTTCGTCCCTGCCAGCGGCGCGGCGCGCGCGGAGTGCCTGTCGTGGCTGTTCTGGCAGATGGGCAGCGGGCCGTTTCTGGGCGGCGGGTTTGGGCATTTTTACGCCTACGCACCGGAGAAGTTCGAATACCCGATCGACCGCTTTGCCATGGAAGTCAAGCGCCAGATGGATGTGCTGAACAAGCGCCTGGCCGAGCACGCGTTCATCGCCGGCCACGACTACACCATCGCCGACATGGCGATCTGGCCATGGTACGGCGCACTGGCCAAGGGCCAGCTCTACGACGCGGGCGAGTTCTTGCAGGTGCACGAGTACACGCATGTGGTCCGCTGGGCCGACCAGATTGCCCAGCGCCCGGCGGTGCAGCGCGGCCGCAAGGTCAACCGCACCTGGGGCGATCCCGCCAGCCAGTTGCACGAGCGGCACGACGCCAGCGACTTCGACACCAAGACGCAGGACAAGCTCGCGCCGTCGGCCTGAACCAAAGGACACCACCATGATCACCCTCTACGACTGCGCCACGGCGCCCAGCCCGCGCCGCGCGCGCATCTTTCTTGCTGAAAAGGGCGTGGCGCACGCCACCGTCGCGGTGGACCTGCGCTCCGGCGAGCAGTTGGGCGAGGCGTACCGCCAGATCAACCCGCAATGCACGGTGCCGGCGCTGCGCACCGAGGGCGGCCTGGTGCTGACCGACAACCCCGGCATTGCCGCCTACCTGGAAGCGCGCTTTCAAGAGCCGCCCCTGTTGGGCACCACGCCCGAGGAAAAAGCCGAGATCGCCAGTTGGAACTGGCGCATGGAGTTCGAGGGCCTGCTGGCCGTTGCCGAAGCCCTGCGCAACAGTGCGCCCGCCATGGCCAACCGGGCGTTGCCCGGCGCGGTGAACTACCCGCAGATTCCTGAGCTGGCGCAGCGAGGGCTGGCGCGGGTGGAGCAGTTCTTCCTGTTGCTCAACGACCGCCTGGCGGGCCGCGACTTCGTGGCCACCGAGCGTTTCAGCGTCGCCGACATCACCGCCGTGGTGGCCGTGGACTTTGCGCGCGTGGTCAAGCAAAAGCCGGGTGAGCAGCACCCGCACCTGCTGCGCTGGCGCGCCGCCATGGCGCAAAGGCCGTCGATGGCGCTGTAGCCGCATGGCCGCGCGCAAGACGCTGCTCATCGTCTACCACTCGTTCACCGATGGCACGCGGCAAATGGCCGAGGCGGCGCGTGCTGGTGCCGCGGCGGACGAAGGCTGCACGGTGCGCCTGCTGCACGCTGCACAGGCAGGAGCGCCGGACGTGCTGGCGGCAGACGGCTACCTGTTTGCGACGCCCGAGAACCTGGCCGCCATGAGCGGGGTGGTGAAGGATTTTTTCGACCGCAGCTACTACGCGGTGCTGGACCGGGTGAATGGCCGGCCCTATGCCAGCCTTATCTGCGCGGGCAGCGACGGCAGCAATGCGGCGCGGCAGGTGGCGCGCATTGCCACCGGCTGGCGCCTCAAGGCGGTGGCAGAGCCGCTCATTGTCTGCACCCACGCCCAGACGCCCGAGGCCATTCTGGCGCCCAAGCAGATTGAGAGCGGCGATCTGGAGCGCTGCCGCGCGCTGGGCGAGGCGCTGGCTACCGGACTGGGTTTGGGTATTTTCTAAACGCTATTTAGTTGATAGCTGTTAGCGCTTGCTGCATAAGTGCTAGAGGCTATTTTCACTTAAAACCCAACGCATGCCGCCTGGCATGAAGGCGCGGTCGCCGGGCACTTCAGCCGACAGCAGCGAGAGTGGCCGCTCGCGACGCGCTCGCAGCGCCGCAGGCGCGCAAGCTCTAGACTTGCGCGTTGGCGGTGTGGTTGCCGTTACGGAGAAATTTCATGTCCTTGCAGGATATTTGCACCGAGATCGATTCCCTTGCGCCTGGGCGGGCCACGCAGAGCGGCGCCC
This sequence comes from Simplicispira sp. GW247-4R2A, assembly GCF_059424465.1. Classification (NCBI taxonomy): domain Bacteria; kingdom Pseudomonadati; phylum Pseudomonadota; class Betaproteobacteria; order Burkholderiales; family Comamonadaceae; genus Simplicispira; species Simplicispira sp. GW247-4R2A. The sequence goes on from NZ_JBWKZM010000024.1 coordinate 2,315, forward strand.
GCCGCCGCACCGTGCTGCACGCGGGTGTGGGGCTGGGCTATGCCGCGGCGGCCGCACCGCTCATGGCGCAGACGGCCATCGCGACCTCCGCCGAAGGACTGGACGCGGGCCGTGTGCACTACGAGCGCGATGGCTTTCAGGTGCCCGCCTACCGTGCCAAGCCTGCGGGGAAAACGCTCTTGCCGGTGGTGCTGGTGGTGCAGGAGATTTTCGGTGTACACGAATACATTGCCGACGTGTGCCGCCGCCTGGCGCGCGAGGGCTACCTGGCCATCGCGCCCGAGTTGTATGCGCGCCAGGGCGATGCGTCGAAGTACAGCGACATTTCCAGGCTGATGGCGGATCTCGTCTCCAAGGTGCCAGACGCCCAGGTCATGGGCGATCTCGACAGCGCGCTGGACTGGGCCGCGCAGAACGGCGGCGACACGTCGCGCGCCGGTATCACCGGGTTTTGCTGGGGCGGGCGCATCACCTGGCTGTACGCAGCGCACGGGCCGGTAAAGGCCGCGGTGGCCTGGTACGGGCGGCTCGAAGGCGCCGCCACAGCCCTCACCCCCAAGCACCCGCTGGAGCTCACCCCCATCCTGCGCGCCCCCGTGCTCGGCCTGTATGGCGAGGCGGACACCGGGATCCCGCAGGCCTCGATCGAGCGCATGCGCACAGCCCTGGCGTCAGGCTCGGATGCGGCAAAGGCCTCGCGCATCGTCACCTACCCCGATGCGCCGCACGCCTTTCATGCGGACTACCGGCCGAGCTACCGGGCGGCGGCCGCCAAAGATGGCTGGCACAAGGCGCTGGCCTGGTTGGGTGAGCACGGCGTGCGCTGAAAGCAAAAAGTTTAATAAAAATAGCCCATAGGGCATACAGGAAAAGCGTAGATAGCTATGATTTTGATAGTAATTGTGTTGGCCACGCTGGCGGCCGGCATTGGCAGTGTGTGGGTGGCCGCGTGGCTGATGCGTGCCGGCCTTGGCAGGGCGCAAGGGCAGGGCGTGGGGCCGCAGCATCTGCTGAGCCTGGCGGCCGGCGCTTTGTTGGCGACGGCGTTCATGCATTTGTTGCCCGAGGCGTTCGAGAGCCCCATCGATCCCCAGGCGCTCTTTGCGACCTTGCTTGTTGGCCTGGTGTTTTTCTTCCTGCTCGACAAGGCCGAGCTCTGGCACCACGGCCATGAGCATGCGCCGGACGCACCCGGCCATGCGCACGGCCATCCGCATTCCCACGCCCACCCGCACGGCGTACATGTGCACGGCGTACACGCGCATGGCGAGCAGGGCGCCTCCCGCATGGGGGGCTGGACCGTGCTCACCGGCGACAGCGTGCACTGCTTTGGCGACGGCGTGCTGATCGCGTCGGCCTTCGTCGCCGACCTACGCCTCGGGCTTGTGGCGGCGCTTTCCGTGCTGGTGCACGAAGTGCCGCACCACATGGGCGACCTGGTTGTGCTGCAGCAAAGCAACGCCAACCGCAATATGGCCTTGGTGAAGGTGTCGCTGGCCGGCGCAGTGACGGCCTTGGGCGGCGTGCTGGGCTATTTTCTGATCGAGCGGCTCGATTTCGCCCTGCCGTACTTCCTGGTGGTGGCGTCGAGCAGCTTTGTGTACGTCGCGCTGGCGGACCTGATCCCGCAGCTGCAAAAGCGTCTGACGGCCCGGCAGACGCTGCACCAGGTGCTGTGGCTGTTTGCCGGCATGGTGCTGGTGACCGTCGTGGGGCAACTGGCGCACCACCATTGAGTGGAGGGGCGTTCCAACGCCCTGGGACTAAGTGAGGGCGCTCTAACGCCCTAGGGCAAACACGGCCGGTGTGTGGCGCCCTGGCGGCTCGGCGTGGCGCCACTGGCGCGCTTCCATGCTGCGGATGCTGGCGTCGGCGAGGGTGAGGCCGCTGGCGACCGCCAGGCGCGTGGCGGGCTGCAAGGTCTGCACCAGCGCCTGGAGCAGGGCGGCATTGCGGTAGGGCGTTTCGATGAACAGCTGGGTTTGCCCGGTGCGCAGGGCCAAGGCCTCCAGGGAAGCGATGCGCTGCGCACGCTCGGCGGCGTCCTGCGGCAGGTAGCCGACAAAGGCAAAATTCTGACCGTTGAGGCCGCTGGCAGCCAGCGCGAGCAAGAGGGACACCGGCCCGACCAGCGGCACCACGGCCACGCCCAGCTCGTGCGCTGCGCGCACCACTGAGCTGCCGGGGTCGGCGACGGCGGGCATGCCGGCTTCGCTCAGCAGGCCCACGTCGTGCCCGGCCAGCGCTGGCGCCAGCAGGCTGCGCGCGTCAAAGCGCGCAGCGCCCTGGGCGCCGTGGTCGCCCTTCTTGTGGACTGCGCGCGGCAGTTCGGTGATGTGCTGCTCCTGCAGCGGGCTGGCGAGTGGGTGCAGCTCGCCAATGCGCTTGAGGTAGGCGCGTGCGCTCTTGGCGTTCTCGCAGACCCAGTGCGTGGTGCGGGCGGCAGCCTGCAGGGTGCCGGCGGGTAGCGTGTCTTGCAGCGGTGTTTGCGTTTCGCAGCCGAAATCAAGCGGTGCCGGCACCAGCAGCAGCCGGCCGCGCGTGGTGCCTGGGGTGTCGCCGCTCATGGCAGCACCAGTCCAGCCGCGCGCAACATGCGGCAGGTGCGGATCAGGGGCAGGCCGACCAGGGCGGTGGGGTCGTCGCTGACGATGGCGTCCAGCAGGGCAATGCCCAGGCCCTCGCTCTTGGCGCTGCCGGCGCAGTCATACGGTTGTTCGGCGCGCAGGTAGCGCTCGATGGTGGCGCCGTCCAGCGTGCGAAAACGCACCTCTACAGGGGCGATATCGACCTGCTCGAAGCCTGTGGCCCGGCAGACCACGGCGACAGCGGTCTGGAAGATCACGGTCTGCCCGCTCATGCGGTGCAGTTGTTGCGTGGCACGCGTGTGGTCGCCAGGCTTGCCCAGCGGCTCGCCGTCCAGGTCGGCCACTTGGTCTGAGCCAATCACGACGGCACCAGGGTGCTGCGCCGCCACCGCGTGCGCCTTGGCCAGGGCGAGGCGCAAGGCGAGCGCGCGCGGCGCCTCGCCGGGCAGCGGGGCTTCGTCGGTGTCGGGAGATGCAACGGTAAATGGAAGGTGCAGGCGCTCCAGCAGTTCGCGCCGGTAGCGCGAGCTGGAGCCGAGAACCAGCGGGCGCGTGTTTGCGCCAGTTTCGGAGAGGGGTTCAGGCATCGCACGATTCTCTTACACTGCGCGCATGACCAAGGAATACTCTCCCGACCGACTCGACGTGAAGGCCTTCGTGCAGGCATCCGCGCACCTGGCCGGACACGAGTCCCTGCTCACCTACGAGCGCCTGGCCCAGGAAGCCAAGGGCCTGCACCCAGCTCTGCTGGTCGACTGGCAGGCGCAGGGCGAGTTGCGCAGCGCCGTGGCTGACGTTGGCGCGCCGCAGCTATGGCTGCACCTGACCGTGCACGCCACCTTTCCCATGCAGTGCCAGCGCTGCCTTACGCCGGTGGATGTGCCGCTGGACGTCGACCGCTGGTTTCGCTTCGTCCCCGACGAGGCCACGGCCGAGGCGCTGGACGACGACGCCGAGGAAGACCTGCTGGCGCTCAGCCGCGAGTTCTCGCTGCATGAGCTGATAGAAGATGAACTGCTGATGGCCCTGCCCGTGGTGCCGCGCCACGACGTCTGCCCCGCGCACTTGCCCATGCAGTCCAGCGACGAGGATTTCGATGCGGCGAGCGCCGAGCGACCGAACCCATTTGCCGCGCTGGCGGTCCTTCGGGTCGGCAAGGACAAGAAGTAGACGGCCTGCGTTATAATCGTAGGCTTCGCGCGCATCCCCCGGTTGTCTTTGATGGGTTGATCGCGTTTTTACCAACCTATTCAAACCCAGGAGCCGATCATGGCTGTTCAGCAAAACAAGAAATCCCCCTCCAAGCGCGGCATGCACCGTTCGCACAACGCGCTGGACGTGCCCGGCATTGCGCTGGAGCCCACCACGGGCGAAGTGCACCTGCGCCACCACATCAGCCCCAACGGCTTTTACCGTGGTCGCCAGGTGCTGAAGAACAAGTCCGAAGCCTGATCACCCAGCGCATCAGCGCCGGCCTAAGGCCCGTAGCTACAAAGCCTGTAGCGCGGGCCTTTGTTTTGGGTGCTACGCTTTCCCCATTCGCCGCCTGAGCGGTAATTGCCCGACCGATTCATGACCACACTGGCAGTCGATTGCATGGGGGGTGACCACGGCCCCCGCGTCACCTTGGCGGCCTGCCGCCGCTTTCTTGATTCGCACGCCGAGGCGCGCCTGCTGCTCGTCGGCCTGCCCGATGCGCTGGCCGGGTTCGCCCACGCGCGCGCCAGCGTCGTGCCGGCCAGCGAGGTGGTCGCCATGGACGACCCGGTTGAGGTGGCCTTGCGGCGCAAAAAGGATTCGTCCATGCGCGTCGCCATTGCGCAGGTCAAGGACGGCGCCGCCGCAGCGGCCGTGTCGGCCGGCAATACCGGCGCGTTGATGGCCATTGCGCGCTACCTGCTCAAGACGCTCGACGGCATCGACCGGCCCGCCATTGCCTCGCAATTGCCCAACGACAAAGGCGGCGCCACGACCGTGCTGGACCTGGGGGCCAACGTGGACTGCTCGGCCGAACACCTGCTGCAGTTCGCCGTGATGGGCTCGGCCCTGGTGGCCGCGCTGGGCGGCAACGCGCAGCCCACCGTGGGCCTGCTCAATATTGGCGAAGAAGCCATCAAGGGCAGTGAAGTCATCAAGCGCGCGGGCGAGCTGCTGCGCGCGGCCGGCGAGGCCGGAACCCTCAATTTCTACGGCAACGTCGAAGGCAACGATATCTTCAAGGGCACGGCGGATATCGTGGTGTGCGACGGTTTTGTCGGCAACGTGGCGCTCAAGGCCAGTGAAGGCGTGGCGAGCATGATCGTTGGCGGCCTCAAGCAGGAATTCAAGCGCAATCTGTTCACCAAGCTCGCTGCGCTCGTTGCCTACCCGGTGCTGGCCGCGCTGATGAAGCGCATGGACTACCGGCGCTACAACGGCGCTGCCCTGCTCGGGCTGCGCGGGCTGGTCTTCAAAAGCCACGGTTCGGCCGACGAACTGGCCTTCGAACTGGCCCTGGGCCGCGCGTATGATGCAGCCCGCAACAACCTTCTGGACCGTGTTCGTCAGCGTATTGACAGCGCCGCGCCCCTGCTGAGGCAGGCCGGTGCCGCGCAGAGCGACGATTCTGCGGCGCCAGCTTCTGCCCGATGACTCTTTATTCCCGTATTACCGGCACCGGCAGCCACCTGCCGCCCCGCCGCATCACCAACGCCGATCTGGTCGCGCAACTGGCTGCTGGCGGCGTCGAGACATCCGACCAATGGATCGTCGAGCGCACCGGCATTTGCGCCCGCCACTTCGCGGCCGACGACGTCCAGTGCAGCGACATGGCGCTGGATGCTGCGCGCCATGCGCTCCAGGCGGCCGGGCGCGATGCGAGCGAAATCGACCTGATCATCGTGGCCACGTCGACGCCGGACATGGTGTTCCCGTCCACCGCCTGCATCCTGCAGAACAAACTCGGCGCCAATGGCTGCCCGGCGTTTGATGTGCAGGCCGTCTGCAGCGGCTTCATTTACGGGCTGACCGTGGCGGACGCCATGATTCGCGCCGGCAACGCCCGCTGCGCATTGGTGGTGGGTTCCGAAATTTTCAGCCGTCTGCTCGATTTCCGTGATCGCACGACCTGTGTGCTGTTTGGCGACGGCGCTGGCGCGGTGGTGCTGGAGGCGTCGGAGCAGCCGGGCATCCTGGCAAGCGACCTGCACGCCGACGGCAAGCATGTGGGCATCCTGTGCGTGCCCGGCCATGTGTCGGGCGGTGTTGCCAGTGGCGACCCCTTCCTCAAGATGGATGGCCAGGCGGTCTTCAAGCTGGCGGTGGGCCTGCTGGAGAAATCGGCCCGTGCCACGCTGGACAAGGCCGGCATGGAGGCCAGCGTGCTCGACTGGATGGTCCCGCACCAGGCCAATATCCGCATCATGCAAAGCACGGCGCGCAAGCTCAAGTTGCCGATGGAAAAGGTCGTCGTCACGGTGGACCAGCACGGCAACACTTCGGCCGCGTCGATTCCGCTGGCGCTCGACCATGCGGTGCGATCCGGCCAGGTGAAGCCCGGCCAGACGGTGCTGCTCGAAGGTGTGGGCGGCGGTTTTACCTGGGGTTCGGTACTCCTGAAAATGTAGCTGGTAGCGCTTACCCAATAAGCGCTAGAGGCTGTTTTTACTCATATTTCCGACATGAATTCTTTTGCATTTGTCTTTCCCGGCCAGGGCTCGCAGGCCGTCGGCATGCTCGACGCCTGGGGCGACCACCCCGCCGTCGTGGGCGCACTGGCCGAAGCCTCGGACGCGTTGGGGGAAGATCTGGGCAAGCTGATCAAGGAAGGCCCCAAAGAGGCGCTGGCCCTCACCACCAACACCCAGCCCGTCATGCTGGTGGCGGGCGTGGCCGCGTGGCGCGTCTGGCGCGCCGAGGGCGGCGCCCTGCCCATGGCGTTGGCGGGCCATTCGCTGGGGGAGTATTCCGCCCTGGTGGCCGCCGGCGTGCTCACCCTGGCGCAGGCAACGCCCCTGGTGCGCCTGCGCGCTGCGGCCATGCAGGAGGCCGTCCCGGTGGGCAGCGGCGCCATGGCCGCCATTTTGGGATTGGATGCTTCAAAAGTCATAGCTGTATGCGCAGAGGTGACAAGCGCTTACGGCCAAAATGAGCAGGAAACTGTCGAGGCGGTGAATTTCAACGATCCCTCGCAGACCGTGATTGCCGGCAGCAAGGCCGCCGTCGAGCGCGCCTGCGAGGCGCTCAAGGCGGCGGGTGCCAAGCGTGCGCTGCCTCTGCCGGTGTCTGCTCCCTTTCACTCCAGCCTGATGCGCCCGGCAGCCGAGAAGCTGCGCACCGCGCTGGCGGCGACGGAAATGGCCGCGCCGCAGATTCCGGTCGTCAACAACATTGATGTGGCAGTGCAGACCGATGTCGACGCCATCCGCGACGCCCTGTACCGCCAGGCCTTTGGCCCGGTGCGCTGGGTCGAGTGCATCCGGCAGCTCAAGGCCATGGGGGCCACGCACATCATCGAATGCGGCCCAGGCAAGGTGCTCACCGGCCTGGTGCGCCGCATCGACGCAGAATTGACGGGCGCCGCGGTGTTCGACCCCGCGTCTCTCGAACAAGCCAAGGAGCTTCTCGCATGACCCAGGCAAATGACAAGACCCTCGGTGTGGCGCTGGTCACTGGCGCTTCGCGCGGCATTGGCGCGGCCATCGCGCTCGAACTTGCCCAGCGTGGCTACCAGGTGGTGGGCACGGCCACCACGCAGGAGGGCGCCCAGCGCATTGGCGCCGCGCTTTCGGCGCATACCGGCTGCCGTGGTGTGGTGCTCGATGTGAACGACACGCCGGCGGTGGACGCGCTGATTGACGCCACTGTCAAGGAATTGGGCGGCTTGCAGGTGCTGGTGAACAACGCCGGCATCACGCGCGACCAGCTCGCCATGCGCATGAAAGACGACGACTGGGATGCGGTGCTGTCCACCAACCTGAGTGCGGTGTTTCGCGTCAGCCGCGCCGCCATTCGCCCCATGATGAAGCAGCGCTTTGGCCGCATCATCAGCATTACCAGTGTGGTGGGCGCCTCGGGCAACCCGGGTCAGGCCAACTATGCCGCCGCCAAGGCGGGCGTTGCCGGCATGGCGCGCTCGCTGGCGCGCGAGCTGGGCAGCCGGGGCATTACGGTCAACTGCGTGGCGCCGGGCTTCATCGACACCGACATGACCGCCAGCTTGCCAGAAGCGCAGCAAAAGGCGCTGCTGGACCAGATTCCACTGGGCCATCTGGGGCGCCCTGCAGACATCGCCCATGCCGTTGCCTACCTCGCTTCGCCGCAGGCCGGCTACGTGACGGGGCAGGAATTGCACGTCAATGGCGGCATGTACATGTAATTGCTGTAAATTCGCGCGTGTTCGCGACACTGCAAACTGTGTCCGAGTGCACGAACGAACCGGCTAGAATCCCCAATTAATCTACCAACACCCAGAGTGAAACCATGAGCGATATTGAAGCACGCGTCAAAAAGATCATTGCCGAGCAACTCGGCGTGGAAGAGTCGCAGGTCACCAGCGAAAAAGCCTTTGTGGCCGATCTCGGTGCCGACTCGCTTGACACGGTCGAATTGGTGATGGCGCTGGAAGACGAATTCGGCATCGAAATTCCCGACGAAGACGCCGAGAAAATCACCACGGTGCAAAACGCCATTGATTACGCCACGTCCCATCCGAAGGCTTGAGCGGCGCGCTGCGCCGCGTTGAGCGATTTTCAAGCACAAGGTTTACGCATGAGCCGTCGTCGCGTTGTCGTGACCGGCCTGGGTTGCGTCTGTCCCGTGGGAAACACGGTGGTGGATGCCTGGGCCAACGTCCTGGCCGGGAAATCCGGTATTGGCCCGATCAGCAAGTTTGATACGTCGGCCTTCGCCTGCAAGATCGCCGGCGAAGTGCGGGGTTTTGACCTTGAGTCCTACATGAGCGCCAAGGACGCGCGTTCCATGGACTCCTTCATTCACTTCGGTATCGCCGCCGCCGCACAGGCTGTGCAGGATGCTGGCTTGCCGGTGGGCGAGGCACTGGATGAAGAGCTGGCGACCCGTATCGCCTGCGTGATCGGTTCGGGCATTGGCGGCCTGCCGCTGATCGAAAACACCCACGCCGAACTCGTGGCCCGCGGCCCCCGGCGCATTACGCCGTTCTTCGTGCCGGCCTCCATCATCAACATGGTGGCCGGGCATGTCTCCATGCGCTTTGGCTTCAAGGGGCCCAACCTCGCAGTCGTCACGGCGTGTACCACCGGTCTGCACTGCATTGGTGAAGGCGGACGCATGATTGAGTACGGTGACGCCGACGTGGTGGTGGCGGGCGGCACCGAAGCGACGGTTTCGCCGCTCGGCATTGGCGGTTTTGCCGCCATGCGCGCGCTTTCCACCCGCAACGACGACCCGCAAGCGGCATCGCGCCCCTGGGACCGCGACCGCGACGGCTTTGTGCTGGGCGAGGGCGCAGGCGTCGTGGTGCTTGAAGAGTACGAGCACGCCAAGGCGCGCGGCGCACGCATCTATGCGGAGCTGTGCGGTTTTGGCATGAGCGCCGACGCCGGCCACATGACAGCGCCCAGCATGGACGGCCCGCGCCGCGCGATGCTGAGCGCGTTGCGCAACGCCGGCATGAACGCCAGTGACGTGGATTACCTCAATGCCCATGGCACCTCTACCCCCCTGGGCGATCTGAATGAAACGCATGCCATCAAGGCGGCATTCGGTGACCATGCGGGCAAGCTGGTGGTCAGTTCGACCAAGTCCATGACCGGCCACCTGTTGGGCGGCGCTGGCGGCATCGAGAGCATCTTTACCATTCTCTCGCTCTACCACCAGAAGGTGGCGCCCACCATCAACCTGGACCACCAGGACCCCGAGTGTGATCTGGACTTCTGCGCCAACACCGCGCGCGATATGCGGGTGGATGTCGCCATGAAGAACAATTTCGGTTTTGGCGGCACCAACGGCACCTTGGTGTTCCGGCGCGTCTGACGCCACGGCCCGCGCGTATTTCCATTCCTCACAAGTTCCATGGGCGCCGGTACCGAGCGCTACCCAGCGCCTGCGGTGGAATACCCCATCGAACGCAGCGGCCGTTTGGCTGCTGTGCTTCTGCTGCTGCATGTTGGCAGCCTGGCCATTCTTGCGGCGTGGCTTTTGCGCGATGCGGGCGCGCTGCGCGCTGCGGTCCTGCCTGTCTTGCTTGTGTGGAGCGCGGCAGCCGCGCTGGGGGCCCATTTCTGGATGCGCCAACCGGTCGGCCGTCTGGCTTGGGACGGTACGGCCTGGCAGTTGCGCCGGGCAGCAGGGGGGAGCGCCGCGCAGGCATTGGGCCCTATGGTCGTGGTGCAGCTCGACTTGCAGCGCCAGATGGCGCTTGCCTTTCCCCAGGCAGCGCCGCCCGTCTGGCTGTTTGTCGAGCAAAGGCAGCAATCCGTACGCTGGCTCGATTTGCGCCGTGCGGTATATTCGCGGCCCAATGCGGCGAGGCCCTCGCCCGCAAGCTGCCAGCACGGGGAACGCATGCCATGAGGGCGGCGAGCCCCTCCGCAGCTCGGTCGTTCGCTTGCGGCCAGCGCTTGATTTACCCATGACCGATTCCTCCTCCGTTGCCCCTGCCGAGCCGCGTGCGCCCGATGCTGATTTTCAGCTGGTGCAGCGCAGCGTGGCGGGTGATCAGCGCGCGTTTGAACTGCTGGTGATCAAGTACCAGCGCCGTATCGAGCGGCTCATAGGCCGCATGGTGCGCGACACCGATTTGGTGCCGGACATCGCTCAGGAGACTTTTATCCGCGCTTACCGCGCGCTGCACCAGTTCCGCGGCGAAGCGCAGTTTTATACCTGGCTGTACCGCATTGCCGTGAATACCGCCAAGAAAACGCTGCTCGATCTCAAGCGCAACCCGGTGGTGTACGACGGTGCCGCGCCCGGTAACGACGAGGAAGATGAAACTTCCCGCCCGCGCTACGAACCAAGCACAGAAGAAACACCCGAAACGGTGCTGGCTGCACAGGAAATTGCGCAGGCGGTGAACGCCGCCATGGAAGCCCTGCCGGCCGATTTGCGCCAGGCAGTGACGTTGCGGGAAATTGAAGGCCTGAGCTACGAAGAGATTGCTGAGGCCATGGATTGCCCGATCGGTACGGTGCGCTCGCGCATCTTTCGGGCGCGGGAGGCGATTTCGGCGCGTGTGCGCCCGATGCTGGAAAACCAGTCGGGCAAGCGCTGGTAGGTGGACGGCAACCGGACAATGCAGGTGGACACCATGGAACTGGATGTGAAGGAACAGGAGCTTCTCTCGGCGCTGGCCGATGGCGAGCTGCAAGGTGAGGAACTGGCCCAGGCGCTGGCACTGTGCGCGCGGGACAGCGCTTGCGCGCGTTGGCGTGACTACCATTTGATTGGTGACGTATTGCGCGCCCCGGAGCTGGCGCGCGCCGGCGACAGCACGCAATTTCTGCAGCGGATGCGCAGTGCCCTAGCGAACGAACCGGCTGCGCCCGTGCTTTCCAGCCAGCCGGCGGTGGTTGCGCCGGCCGCCAACGATTCTTTGTTTCGCTGGAAAATGGTGGCCGGTTTCGCATCGCTGGCCGCGGTGGCCGCCATTGGCTGGAATTCGTTCTCCGTCCTGCAGAGCGAGGCTCCGCAAGGCGCGCAGCTGGCCGTCGTCACACAACCCTCCGCGGGCACGGAGCAGACCGAGCTGGCCCAGGCCGGTCCGGCGGTGATGATCCGCGATCCTCGTCTCGATGAGCTGCTGGCTGCCCACAAGCAGTACGGCGGCGCCTCGGCCCTTCAAATGCCCGCTGGTTTCTTGCGCAATGCGACGTTTGAGACCCCGCAGCGCTGAGCGCGCTCTTGTAGGCGTGCGCGGCGCCCGAGGGGCCAGTGGGCTTCTTCTCGTGGGGGCGCTGGTGTTAGGCGCCTGCATGGCAGCCCACGCTGCTGACCGAGCGGGTGCCGCCGCGCTCTCGGCCGAGCGCGCCGGGCCACTGCCTTCGGATGTTGCTGGCTGGATCGCCCGGGTGCAGCATGCTGCCTTGGAGCGCAGCTACACGGGTACCTTTGTCGTCGTGACGGATACGGGCGCAGCCAGTGGCTCACGCATCTGGCATGCCTGCCAGGGCGACCAGCATATTGAGCGTATCGAGGCACTCGATGGCCCGTCGCGCACCATCTTCCGTCGCAATGGGGAAATGCGGACCTTTTTCCATGCCTCGCACACGGCCGTGACGGAGCCATTGGGCAGCAGTGTGCCTTTCTCTGGGGCGGTACCGGCCTTGGCCAGCAAGCTGGATTTGCTGTACCGGGCCGAGCGGCAGGGGCGCCAGCGTGTGGCAGGGCATGACGCCGATGTGGTCCTTTTTCAGCCGCGCGATGGCTTGCGCTTTGGCTACCGCCTGTGGAGCGAGCATGGCTCGGGCCTTGTGCTGCGCTTGCAGACGGTGCAGGTCGATGGCCGGGTGCGCGAGCAGGCGAGCTTTGTGCAGTTGGACCTGAATGCCTCGGTGTCGCTTGCCGAGCTGTCGCGCGAAATGGACGATTTCTCGGGCTACCGCACCGTGGCGGTAGCGCCCGAACGCAGCCTAGAGGACGGAGAACGCAGCTGGACCTTGCGTGAGCAGGTTCCAGGATTCGTTCTGCAGGGCTGTCGCGCCCCGCAAGCGCGGCCAGACACCATGCAGTGCAGTTATTCGGACGGCCTGGCAACCGTGTCGCTGTTCTTCGAGCCCGTGCATTCCGGTAAACCCGTGCCGGTCGTGGCGCGTTGGTCGGCCGGTGCAACGCAGGCGTTGGCGCGTCCACTCGATGCAAGCACGTGGCTGACGGCCGTGGGCGAGGTGCCGCCCGCCACCCTGGTGCAGTTTGCCAATCGCCTGGTGCGTACGCGCTAACGCTGTGCGAGCGCTGGGAACCAATTGTTCCGGCACGCTTCTGAAGGTACATGCGCAGGCAGCGCGAACCGACAAGGAAAGGCCAACATGATGAAATTCCAATGGACAAAATTGAACGCATGGACCACGGCGGGTGTGCTTGCTGTTGTGGGTGCGGTAGGGGTGGGCAGCGCCAGCCTCTCGCCCATGCACGCGCACGCGCAGGTCAGCACCGTGCGAGGCTTGCCGGATTTCGCTGATCTTGCAGAACAGGTGGGTCCCTCGGTCGTCAATATCCGCACGCTGGAGAAGGTGTCGTCGCAGCCCACGGCAGGTGCCATGGACGAAGACATGCTGGAATTTTTCAAGCGTTTCGGCTTGCCCGTGCCCAACATTCCCAAGGGACAGCGCCCGAACCGGCGCCAGCAGCAACCCGATGAAGAGCAGCCGACGGGTCTGGGCTCTGGCTTCATCCTCAGCTCCGATGGTTACGTCATGACCAACGCCCATGTCGTCGAGGGTGCGGACGAAGTCATGGTCACCCTCACCGACAAGCGTGAGTTCAAGGCCAAAATCATCGGCTACGACAAGCGCAGCGACGTGGCCGTGGTCAAGATCGACGCCACCGGTCTGCCAGCGGTGAAGATTGGCGACGTCAGCCGTCTGCGGGTGGGCGAATGGGTCATGGCGATTGGTTCACCGTTTGGCCTGGAGAACACCGTGACGGCAGGTATCGTGAGCGCTAAGCAGCGTGACACGGGCGACTACCTGCCCTTTATCCAGACCGACGTGGCGATCAACCCCGGCAATTCTGGCGGTCCGCTCATCAACCTGCGTGGTGAGGTGGTCGGGATCAACAGCCAGATCTATTCGCGTTCGGGTGGGTTCATGGGTATCTCGTTCTCGATCCCGATCGACGAGGCGATTCGGGTAAGCGACCAGTTGCGCGCCACCGGCCATGTGACGCGCGGACGTATCGGTGTGCAGATTGGCAGCGTGACCAAGGACGTTGCCGATTCGCTCGGACTGCCCAAGCAACAAGGGGCCTTGGTGACGGGCGTCGAGGCCGGTGCGCCAGCCGACAAGGCAGGCATCCAGGCGGGCGACGTGATCACCCGCTTTGATGGCAAAGCGGTGGAGCGCATTTCTGACCTGCCACGCATGGTGGGCAATACCAAGCCTGGCACGCACAGCACCGTTACGGTGTTTCGCCGTGGCCAGACCAAAGATCTTTCGGTGACCGTGGCCCTTATCGAACCCGATGACAGCGTGGCCAGCCCAAGCCAGTCCGAGCCCAAGGCCAAGGCTTCGCCCGCTGCCCAGAAGCTGGGCCTGGTGGTGTCGTCGCTGAGCGATGCCCAGCGGCAGAAGCTCAAGATCAAGGGCGGGGTGCGTGTAGACGCAGCTACGGATGCGGCGGCGCGCGCCGGGCTGCGCGAGGGCGACGTGATACTGGCCGTGGCCAACACCGAAGTCTCCAGTCTGAAAGACTTTGAGGCTGCGATCGGTCAGGCTGACAAGAGCAAGGCCATCAACGTGCGCTACCGCCGTGGCGAGTGGGAACAGTACGCCCTGATTCGACCAGCGCGCTGAAGCGCGAGGGCGTGTGCAGGCTTTTGCCTACAATATGCGCCCAAGCATGAGTGCCTGTGACGGGCGCGTCCCTTGAAAGCGGCGCGCCCTTTTTTCATTTCACCATGACTCCAGCACCGAACTTTGCTGGACTACGCCGAAGCCCGATACAGCAGGTTTATCAATAACTTAGGCGAGTCCAACATATGCCGGTGCTTTCCGAAACCTGACCCGGCTTCCCCTCTGATGGCCCCTACATGGCTCTTGGGAATCGGGTCTTTCCGAGGAGTCATCGTGGCAAAACTCAAGCTCACCAAGTCCGCAGTCGATGCGGCACAACCCCAGGCGCAGGCCGTCGAACTCCGGGACACGCTGGTGCCCGGCTTCCTGTGCAAGGTTACACCAGCGGGCCGCAAGGTGTTCATGCTCCAGTACCGCACGAACGCTGGCGAGCGGCGCAAGCCCGCCCTGGGCCTGTACGGGGAACTGACCGTCGAGCAGGCCCGCTCGCTGGCCCAGGAATGGCTGGCCGAGGTGCGCCGGGGCGGCGACCCCAGCGCGGCCAAGGCCGCCGCCCGTTCAGCCCCCACGGTCAAGGAGCTGTGTACCAAGTTCATGGAGGATTACTCCAAGCAGCGCAACAAGCCCAGCACCCAGCGCGGGTATCAGGCCGTCATCGACCGCTGCATCGTTCCGATGCTGGGCCGTTTGAAGGTCCAGGACGTGAAGCGCCCGGACGTGGCCACGGCGATGAAGAAGATGGCGCACAAGCCGGCCGAGGCCAACCGTGCTTTCAGCGTGATGCGCAAGATGTTCAACCTGGCCGAGGTGTGGGGCCACCGGCCTGACGGCACCAACCCCTGCCGCCACGTCCCGATGTACCCCAACGGCAAGGCCACCCACCTCATCAGCGACGAGGACATGGGCAAGCTGTTTCGGCGACTGGAGCACATCGAAGCCGAGGGTCTGGAGAACTACGTCATCCCGCTGGCGATCCGCCTTCAATTCGAGTTCGCCGGCCGCCGCTCCGAAATCGTGACGCTCCGATGGGATTGGGTGGACCTGGACAACCGCCGCGTGGTCTGGCCGGACAGCAAGACGGGCGGCATGTCCAAGCCCATGAGCGAGGAAGCCTATCGACTGCTCTCGACGGCGCCACGGCAGGAAGGCACTCCCTATGTGCTGCCGTCTCCAAGCCATCCCGGCAAGCACCTGACCACGGGCGAGTATTACGGCGGCTGGAGCCGCGCCCTCAAGGCGGCGGGCGCCACGCACGTCGGCACGCATGGCATCCGCCACCGCTCCGCGACCGACATTGCCAACTCGGGCATCCCGGTCAAGGTCGGCATGGCGCTGACGGCGCACAAGACCGTGGCGATGTTCATGCGCTACGTCCACACCGAGGACGATCCGGTGCGCAAGGCGGCCGAGCTGGTGGCGAACCGGCGCAAGACGATCACCGAGGCGCAGCGGCCTGCGGAGGTGGCTGCATGACCAAGAAGGCGCCTGCGATGGCGGGAGTCGCACCCGCCGCCGTGCCTGCCGGCTACGCCGGCATCCACGGCGGCATCGTGGATCTGCTCGATGCCGCGCGCCAGACGGCAGCGCGCAGCGTCAATGCGCTGATGACGGCCAGCTACTGGGAGATTGGCCGCCGCATCGTGGAGGCCGAGCAACAGGGCAAGCGGCGCGCGGGTTATGGCGAGCAGTTGATCGAGCGGCTGGCAAGCGACCTCACCCAGCAGTTCGGCCGTGGCTTCAGCCGTCAGAACCTGCAGCAGATGCGGTCGTTTTTTCTGACCCGGCCAATTCGCCAGACAGTGTCTGGCGAATCTTCCCCGGAGCCAGTGCGGCCTTGGCGGCTGGACGAGCTGGCGCAGGTCTTCACGCTGCCGTGGTCGGCCTATGTGCGGCTGTTGTCGGTCAAGGACGAGCATGCGCGCCAGTTCTATGAAGCCGAGGCCTTGCGCGGCGGCTGGAGCGTGCGCCAGTTGGATCGGCAGATCGGCAGCCAGTTCTACGAGCGCACGGCGCTGTCGAAAAACAAGGCGGCGATGCTGGCCAAGGGCGCGGTGGCCAAGCCCGAAGATGCCGTCGCGCCCGGCGATGCCATCAAAGACCCCTATGTGCTGGAGTTCCTCGACCTCAAGGACGAGTATTCGGAGTCCGATCTGGAGGCCGCCTTGATCCGGCGGCTGGAAGACTTCCTGCTCGAATTGGGTGAAGGGTTCACCTTCATTGGACGGCAGCGGCGCTTGCGCATCGACCAGACCTGGTATCGGGTGGACTTGCTGCTGTTCCATCGCAAGTTACGCTGCCTGGTCATCATCGACCTGAAGCTGGGGAGTCTGACGCATGCGGACGTGGGCCAGATGCACATGTACTGCAACTATGCCAAGGAACACTGGGCCTATCCCGAGGAGAACCCGCCGGTGGGGCTGATTCTTTGTGCCGACAAGGGGCTCGCCCTGGCGCGGTATGCGCTGGAGGGCTTACCCACCAAGGTCATGGCGGCGAACTACCGGATGGTTCTGCCGGATACCGATGTGCTGCAAAAGGAACTGGAAAGCACGCGGCTCTTGCTGGAGTCTCGCGGAACGATTCGTCCCAAGACGTGGAAGCGGTAGACACACCTGCGGAGCTATACGCCTGTTTGGAGATTGGGCAGAACCTCAGTCTGTAGTCGGTTTTACGGCTTTCTTCCGTGAGGAGGAAGAAGGCAACGACGGCAAACATTCAAACAAACGTTCCGCATAGACGAATCCCATCCGCCTTACTGCGTCCTGATCGAAATACAGTAGCCATGCGGCAAGTAGCGCCAGCGAAATGAGCAATGTCAAGCCTGCGGCAAGCCCTGGATCGGCAAGGTGCACCAAGTCAAATTGGAGAGGTGCTACCTGCAAAATCTTTGCAATCAACAATCCGTAGACGACGCCCATGAGGCACGACAGGATACCGACAGGCTTCATCGCCAGCATGTTGCGATGAAATCCATAGGCGATGTTCTCTTTCAGCAAGAGCTGCTTGTTGGAACGCGTGAGTTCGCGAAGCCGCTTAGTGGCACCGATGTAGATGTCGTCTGCCTTGTCTGGGTTTGCTGATTCTTCTTCTGCCGTTGGCATGGCGATACCCAACTTGGCAGTGATCGCCGTGTGATAACGCTGCTTGCTGACACCATCAAGGAACTTGTCGCGGTGGCGTAGTGCGATGGTCGTGGGCATGCCACCCCATTTTGAGACCAGCATCTCTTCAAGTTTTTTACCACGTCCGCGCGCTACGCTCGCGAGTGCATAGATAGCGCCGCAGCCGCCCAGCAGGCCGATCACACCTGTAAGCACAGGGTGCCGAGCCCCGTAGACGCACAACAGCGGCACCAGCACGGGTAAGGCCACAAGAAGGCCAGGGATAACACGTGCCTTGCGCTCGTAGGGGTCTTTGACCAGTTCAAAAATTGTTGTCATGTGAAGTCAGGCCTGTGCCGCCAAGGCGTCGATATAGGGTTGGATTTCATCGCGGTTTTTTAGCGTGATCTGCTGTGCGAGGGGGTCTGGTGCTTCCTTGGTATGCAAACCCAAACGTCTCAGCGTGTAGTACAGAAACGCTTGGCGGCATGGAAGTTTGACCTCTCCATCTTCCATGCCGTAGTCCAACTCTAAGACTCGTTTCTTGGCTGCAGGCAAATCGGGATGCGGTGCAAGTACCAGCGTCAATACAGTTTGCCAATGCGAATCTTGGTTGGCGTCCACTTGGGTCGCCTCGAAGCCATCGATGCGCAGGATTCGAGCAAGGACGAAATCGCTGAAGCGCTGGCGCTTGTGGCAAAACGCGCGCATGTGCCAGCGAAAACCGTCATTGCCAAGGGCGTGGGGAGACAGCAAGCGAACCGATTCATCCAACGACGTCATGGACTGGTAGCTCACCAGAATGGATTCCTGCTGGCGGATTGCGCGCACCACTGCTTCGACGGTCTGCTCATTGATCGTGCGCCAAGGGGACGGGGCCCAATCTGTCTCCGGCGCGGAGCCGATGAAGCTGGCCGTCGGCTCGACAATTCCCATCTTTGTCGCTAGCAGTTCTGCTAGATAGCGTTGCGCCGAGCTTCGTTGGTAAAGCGGGTGAAAACTCTGCGCTGCCGTGTAGGTCTTGGAGCTGCGGTCGTAAGTCAGGTTGCTCGGCGCCAACTCCATGTACTTGGAAATGTCCAGCGATGCCTGCGGGACCGAAATACCAAAGTGCTCGGTGAGATCCATCCGGTTGATGCGCCGCTCCCAGCGCAGACGGAAATCGATGAATTGAAGTCTGCTCTCCAGCCCCCAACTTAGCCCCTTAGGCTCAGCAGGTTCGGCGGCAGGAACGGAAGGTTTTTGCATTAGTCACGCCTAAAAAGTAGACGGATATAAAAAATCGTCGTACATTAACTATACGCGATCATCCTTCGGTCGTCTACCCGGAGACCCCAGTGCCTACAACCATCACGTTTTTTCCCGTCGACAACGGGGACATGACCCTCATCAAGTTCGGCGATCTCGACGCGACGACTCTGCTGATCGACGTAAACATCAGGCAAGACGCCGACGACCCTGACGGGGAGGCGCGCGATGTCGCCAAGGATTTGCGCGAACGACTGAAGAAGGATGAGAACGGCAGGCCGTATGTCGATGCGTTCCTGCTGAGCCACCCGGATCAAGACCATTGCCGAGGGTTGAAGCGACACTTCTACCTAGGGCCACTCGACAAGTACCCGGACGACAAGAAGGACGACAAGGACAAGAAAATCGTGATCCGCGAGATGTGGTCGTCCCCGATCGTGTTTCGACGCGCCAGCAAGACGCACACCTTGAGCGACGACGCCAAGGCATTCAACACGGAGGCGCGTCGGCGCGTGCAACTGAACCGTGACAAGAATTTCGCCGTCGGGAACGGTGACCGCATTCAGATCATGGGCGAGGACATCGACGGAAAAACCGATGATCTCACTTCGATTGTGCGGAAGGTGGACACGCGCTTTTCAACGATCAATGGCAAGAGTTCCGCATTCTTTTCTGCGTTTCTTTTGGCTCCACTGGACGCCCAGGATGACGAGGAAGAGGAAGAGTGCCTGGTCAAGAACCAGTCCAGCGTTATTCTGAACATCACGTTGGCGGCTGACGCGCAGACGCCGGATGGTGCGAAATTCCTTACTGGTGGCGATGCTGAGGTGTTCATCTGGAACCGCCAGTGGCAACGCCACAAGGCTGAAGCAGATGTGCTTGAGTACGACATCATGCAGGCGCCTCATCATTGTTCCTGGCATTCGCTGTCCTATGACAGCTGGTCCGACTACCGTGAAAAAGCCAAGCTCGATGCTGATGCTCGCAAGGCGCTTTCGCAGACCCGTGACGGCGCCGTCATCGTCGCCAGCTGCAAGCCGATTGCAGATGATGACAGCGATCCGCCCTGCATCCGTGCGAAGCGTGAGTACGTGACGATCGTGGACGAAGCAAAAGGCGAGTTCTACTGCACAGGCGAGTACCCCAGCGAAAAGTCCGTGGAACCGCTCGTTTTCACCGTAACCGCTCAGGGTGTGCAACCTCCCTCGAAGAAGGAGTCCGGATCGAAGGCCGCTGCCGTGGTGACCTCTGCGCGCACCCCCATGCCGCACGGAGCATCATGACGGGCACCATCGCAGACGCACTGCATCAACTTCAGCGGCATCGAGGCCTTATCCGCGTTGGCGAGCCAAGGACAACTGGTGCATCGACGGAGATTGAAGTCGATGTTGCGGTCCAACTGCCGAACAGGTCTCGGCGCAATGGTATCTCTGAGACCGGAGTGCGCACCGTCGAGACGTGCGTGCTGGTATTCGGTAGTGACTGGCCCCTGTCTGCACCCGAGCCCTTCTTACGTGCGGACTTCCCGCTCAACTTGCCGCACATCAACCCCCATCGCCAAGGCGAGTTAGTCTCGCCGTGCCTATTCGAAGGGTCGTTGAACGAGCTGCTGCATCGGTTTGGCCTGGACGCCGTTGTCGATCAGTTGATCGACTGGCTGCACAAGGCCGCGGCCGGAACACTCCTGGACCTGGAGCAGGGGTGGGAACCAACGCGCCGAGACAGCTGTCCTTCGACCGTTGTATTCAGTGCCGAGAAGGTCGCGGCCGCCGCTCCCGCTGACGGCACGATTCTGGTGGTTCCCGCAGGCTACGTGACGATCGATGGCGGTCTGTACGCCATCATCAACGCCGAACTGACCGCACAAGTCGATCCTGTGTTTTATCAGGATGTTCACAACGACAAGCTGGGCAAATGGGGGAACGGCCATGCCGCGGCCTTCATCGCGCGCGCTCCGATGACCGACGGCCTCCCGCATGTGATCGGACGCTATCAACCAGAGACAGTTGTCGATCTCGCGACGCTGCTCGATCGAGCAGCGGAGCTTGGTATTGATCGCGACGCTTTGGCCCAGGAAGTGGACGGTTATTTCGGACGCTCAATCCTGGATATGCGACAGGACTCGCATGGCTGGGTGCATGGTTTGTACGCGATTGTGATTCTGGCTGTGCAAAGGCCAGCGTCGCTTGTGGGCTCGCCAGGGAGGAGTGTCGAGGTATTGCCCTATGTGGTGCGCTATGAACTCAACGCTCAATCGCTCCTGGAGCGTAACGCCACGGTTCACCCGGCCTTTCACGCGCATGCGTTGTCTCCTGAACTGCTGGCAAGGACGTCCGGCATTCCATACGCAGCCACATCACAGCCGCTGGTCGTGCTCGGCTGCGGAAGCGTGGGATCGAAAGTCGCGATGCAACTGGGGCGAGCGGGCTTTGGTTCGATGACTTTCGTCGACAACGAACCCATGTCGCCTCACAACGCCGCGCGGCATGCACTCATTGAGCGGGCATCAGTTCTGGTTCCGCCTCGGAAGTCGGCGCTGATGAAGACAGCCTTTGAATCGCTGTCGCATCTTCAATCGCGAGCGTTCGACACCGACGCAGTGACTCTTTTGGTCGATCCGGAACAGTTTGCGGCAACCGTTCCGCAGGATGCGGCCCTCATCGTGGATGCGACGGCGTCACTTCAGGTGCTGGCTGCAGAAACACAATCGGCAGCGTTGGATCAATCCCCAGCCCGATTGGCACGGATCGCGATGTATGGTCAGGGGCGCTGTGTGGCGGTATTGCTCGAAGGAGCTGGCCGTGCCGGCCGAGTTGACGACCTCACGGCGTTCTTGTTCGAGTGCTGCCGGTTTGCACCGGAACTGCGTGCGTCGATTGCCGGCGAGACGTCTGAGCCGACTCGGATTTTCGTGGGTGACAACTGTCATTCGCTGACGATGCCTATGTCTGACGCCGTTGTTTCGCGGTCGACGTCACTGGCCGGCCTGCAACTGGAACGATGGCTCGTTGATGGGCTTCCGAAGGAAGCGACGCTTTGCGCCGGAATCTCAGATGCCGAAGGCCTTGGAATGGCATGGACCCGCGCCAGCCTTGGCCCGACCACTGCGCTTGAAGTCGCAGACGATGGTGGCTGGAACATTCGGGTCCTGTCCCCAGTTGCGCAAGCAATCCATGCTGATGCGCTGCGCTGGGGTGCTCTGGAAACAGGCGGCGCCTTGATCGGCCGCATCTCGTTTGAAAATCGAACCATCACCATTGCAGGCCTTGTTGAGGCACCGCCTGACAGTGTTCGAGAGGCCGCCCGCTTCGTCCTCGGAACCAACGGGCTTGTTCAAAATTTGCGCGCCGCAAACGCGGCCTCTTTGGGGTATCTCGCCTTTATAGGAACGTGGCACAGCCACCCGAAAGGCGGCGCACATTCGGGTATCGACCGAAATACATTGCGCGGCATCGCCGAGGATGCTGGCGGCCTTCCGGCCGTGTCGTTGGTATGGACTCCGACAGGACTCACGTGTGCGGTGGATCGCTGGTAGGTGCAAAGCCACCGGCACTTTGTTGGCATAAAACAAGAGGGATGTATGGCTGACTACTTCGAGATCGACTTTCTTGGCGTCGAAACAGCGAAAAGCGGGGACGCGATCACGCTGCGCTACTCGGTGAATGGCACCGAGGGCGTGCACGTTGTTGACGGTGGGTATCTGGATACGGGTGATCAGATAGTCGAGCATCTGAAGACGTACTATGGAACAACAGTCATCGACCATGTGATCCTCACGCACCCAGATCGCGATCACGCCAACGGACTACGAAAAGTCCTGGAGCAATGCACGGTCAGGAATCTTTGGATCAACCGGCCGTGGATATACGCGGACCAGTTGATCGATCGCTTTGAGACCTATGAATCGGTTGAAGCCCTGCGACGGAAGTTGCGCTCAATCTACGATGCCACGGCAATTCTTGAGGATATTGCGGTGGAGAAGGGAATTCCAATCCATGCCCCCCTTCAGGGGCAGAGCATCGGTCCGTTCGCGGTCATGGCACCTACCCTGGGGCGCTACTTGGACCTGATCGTGGACTCCGCGAAGACACCGGAAGCTGTCGAAGAAAGTGCTTTTGATAGCGCGCTGAGCAGCATATTCCGGGCAGTGAAGGCCGCGACCGCCTACATCAAGTCCCTGTGGGGCGAGGAATATTTCCCGCCTGAGCCGACCAGTCGTGAGAATGAAATGAGTGTGGTGCAGTCGGCTGTCTTGAACGGTCATCGCGTCATGCTTACTGGCGATGCCGGGCGTGAAGCACTGCAGGAGGTGATCGACTACGCACCTTTCGTGGGACTCGCGCTGCCAGGTATTCGGTATTTCCAAGTGCCCCATCACGGCGGGTGACACAACGTTTCGACCGAAGTCTTGGATCAACTGCTCGGCCCACGGTTGAACAGTATGCCGGACAAGCACCATTGGAATGCCATATGCAGTTCTGCCAAGGCGGATGAGGATCATCCGCGGAAGTCGGTGATTCGCGCCGTATTGCACCGGGGTGGGCACTGGGCGGCAACTGAAAGCCAGAACATACGCATCGGGGCAGGCATCACCCGCGATGGCTGGGTGCCGATTCCCCAGGCGGCGTATCCGGAAGATCAAGAAAATTGACAGCGCCTGAAGGCCAGCACCACTTTTCAACTGCCTGCTGACAACTTGGCCTGCATCCCGACGTTCCTTCGTCGGGCTCATGGGCTGCGCCCCGAGCTTCGTGCCGAATCGCAGTCATCCGGCTTCAAGCCCGGACGCTCTGATCTGGACTGACGCTTCGGACCTGCGCGCTACGCTTGTCAATACCGGGGTGGCTGCGTGGTGAGGTGTGGCGGCTTGCTGTTCCCTTCATCGTGCCACGGCGTGCTCGCCGTCAATGACTGCGCACCTTCGGCGCTTGCGGCCTGGCGGCCGTCTTCGATCTTTGACTGCTTGCGCTGCGCCGTGCCCTGCAAGGGCTGGGCAATTCCGCCCGGTAACCTTACAGGAGTTCACCATGAACCACGCATTCATCACGGACGAGCAGCGCATCGTGCTGCTGGCCAACGGCCGCGAATCCTTGGAGAACCCGGACTTCGATCCGGCCCCAGTGGTCAAGCTGTTCACGCCGGATGCCGGCGCGACCTGGCTGCTGACCGAGATTGATCCCGATGACCACGATCACGCCTTCGGTCTTTGCGACCTGGGCCTAGGGATGCCGGAAATCGGCTGGGTCAGTCTTTCCGAACTGGCGACCGTGCGCGGGCGGCTGGGCTTGCCGGTAGAGCTGGATCTGCACTTTCGTGCCGAGAAGCGGCTGAGCGCCTATGCGCGCGATGCGCGGCTGGCGGGGCGTGTCGTTGTCTGACCTGGTTCTGGGGCGCCGCAAGGCGCTCCTGAGCGTTCTCAATCATTTCAGGAGGTCAAGGCCATGAGCAGCCACCACGACTACATCCTCGAAATCACGGCAGAGCATGATGCGTTCAAGCCGTTCCCACCGGAGAACGGCCAGCCCTTGCGCTTTGCGCTCGGCGACGCGGTGATCTATACCAACGGGTTTGGCGCACAGTTCCGGTGCCGCGTCACCGGGTTTTATCGTCCCAGCGGACTTTCGGGCCTGTACGCGCGCGGTGCGCGCTACCTGCTGGACTCGTCATCGCCGTGGATGCCGGTGTCGGAAGCCAGCCTGCGCCCCGACGACCCGGCCTGATGCCTTCGCGCCCCTGGCGGGGCGCTACGCGCTGCGCTTGCCTCCAGGGGAAAGCCCTGCGGGCTATCCCCGCCGCGCAGGCTTGGCGCCCCTCTCGCGCAGCGAACCGGCTGGTGCCGGATCGCTCCCTTCATGCCGGACATTACGATGGCACTTCGGGCGTGGGTGTGTCGGGTTCGTAGTCGCCCAGCCACTCGAAGAGACGTTCGATATCGCAGTCCAGCTGGTTCAGCGTGGCCTGGGCCATTGCGTACCAGGTGGTGCCGTCGTCCGTTTCTTCGGAGGCGGACAGCAGGACGTTGAGCTGTGCGCGCCGTCCCAGCAGGCGCTGCATCTCGTTGCCTACCGTCTTGCGGTCGGTGGTCCAGATGAGGGTCGGCAGAAAGATGCCAGGCCCTTCTGCTCCAGGCGCAGGCGTTCCGGGTTGCATGGGATCGCTCATGGTGGTTCTCCAGAAGGTGGAGATTCCACGGTAGGCATTGGCCCGTGACCGGGCCACTCGAAATTCGCGCTATTTCGGGGGGATTTCGGGATCAGCGCCGATCGGCCGTGGCGCAGTCATGCGGGCGGGCTGCCTTTGAGCCGGTGCTTACCAGGGCTTCCAGCGCCGCTGGGGTGTTTGCGGCACGGCGCCGAGCAATTGGATCGGCGGCAGTGCATGGGGCGCATTGTTCCTGGGGAAGCGCCGGCGCACTTCGCATTCCAGTTCGTGCGCGAGGCCGCGTGCGTCCTTCTCGCCGCGCAGTGCCCGTTGCCGCCAGTCTCGGGCCTGGGCCATCAGTTCATCGTCTTGTAGGGCTCGTATGTCCATGCCATTGCCATTTTGCCGATGGCTGGGTGGGTAGCTGTCCACGGGGATTTCATTGAAGTCATGTGGGCGTCCCCGGCCACCTGGGAGATGGCCGGTCGCGCTCTCGTGCTAGCGCATCGAGCCGCCTGCGGCGTCTCGCCCCCTTCGGGCTTCGATCGTTCCCTCACTCCGTTCGGCTGACGCCTCCGGCCCGGCTTCCAGCTTCGAGCCTGCGCGCTTCGCTTGCCGTGCGGTCGGCTTGTGGGATGGCCGTTGCCATGTCCAGTCCTCTTCCCTGACTTCATCACCTTGTCCGCGACTGTAGCCCGCGGCCGTGTGCCGTCAAGGCGCGCAGGGCCGTGTCCTCGGCTGCGCCTGCGGGCCGCCCCACCCTGCGCTTGTTTCCTTGACGGCCCCCGTCCGCGCGCTCCCTTTCGTCGCGGGCGATGAACTCAGGAAAGACGGTGGCAACAGGGCCAACCGGGTTCCTCGCGCCGACCGCACCGAACAGCCGAAAGGCTGGGCTTCGAATCTTGGAATCCGGTGTGCGGTTTTCTTCAACAGCCTTTTTGTTCAGGAGAAAGACCATGCAACTCGCATCCCGCTTCGCTTCCCATTCCCCCGCATTGCGCAGCGACTCCCCGCTGTCCGATGACCAGATCCGCCGCGTGGCCCCGTCCATCTTCGCGGATGCCCCGCATGAGAGCCGTTCCGAGCGGTACGCCTACATCCCCACGGCTGCGGTTCTGACCGAACTGCGCAAGGAGGGGTTTCAGCCCTTCATGGTGACGCAGACCCGCGTGCGCGATGAAGGCAAGCGCGAGCACACCAAACACATGCTGCGTCTGCGCCACGCCAGCCAGATCAACGGCGCGGAAGCTAACGAGATTGTGCTGCTGAACTCGCACGATGGCACGAGCAGCTATCAGATGCTGGCGGGCCAGTTCAGGTTCGTTTGCAGCAATGGCCTTGTTTGTGGTGACACGGTGGCCGATGTGCGCGTGCCCCACAAAGGCGACGTGGCCGGACTGGTGATCGAAGGCGCGTATCAGGTACTGAGCGGCTTTGACCGCGTGCGCGATTCCCGCGATGCCATGCGCGCAATCACCTTGGACGATGGTGAATCCGAAGTGTTCGCCCGCGCCGCGCTGGCACTCAAGTACGACGACCCGAACAAGCCCGCGCCCGTCACGGAATCGCAAATCCTGATGCCGCGCCGGTTTGAAGACCGCCGCCCCGACCTGTGGAGTGTGTTCAACCGCACGCAGGAGAACTTGACCAAGGGCGGATTGCATGGCCGCAGCAGCAATGGACGCCGCCAGAGCACCCGGCCCGTGCAGGGCATTGATTCCGACATTCGACTGAACCGCGCCCTGTGGCTGCTGGCCGATGGCATGCGCGCCCTCAAAGCTTAGCCGTTCCCCCGCCGGAGGGGCGGTTTCCCCTCCATTCCCTTGCTTCACTCGATTGGAGATTCACCATGAACGCCGTTACCTACATCGAAACCCAAGCCCTCGACACCCGCGCCAATGTGCTGCAAGCCGCCGACCCGAGCAAGCACATGATTCTGGTTCCGCTCTCGCGGTTGGTGCTGCGTCCCACGGGCCGCAACGTGCGCAAGGCTGTCCCGCGCATGTCCATCCCTGAACTGGCCGCGTCCATTCAGCGCGTGGGCCTGCTGCAAAACCTGATCGTGATTCCCGCCGCCGATGGCCTGCATTACGAGGTGGTGGCCGGTGGGCGCAGGCTGGCCGCATTGAAGTTGCTGGCGAAAAAGCACCGCATCGCCAAGGATTGGGACGTGCCTTGCCTGCAGGTGGCCGAT
Organism: Simplicispira sp. GW247-4R2A; assembly: GCF_059424465.1. Taxonomy (NCBI): domain Bacteria; kingdom Pseudomonadati; phylum Pseudomonadota; class Betaproteobacteria; order Burkholderiales; family Comamonadaceae; genus Simplicispira; species Simplicispira sp. GW247-4R2A. The sequence continues at coordinate 29,055 of NZ_JBWKZM010000024.1, forward strand.
GGCACCGCACGCACGGCGAGCCTCACCGAGAACGTGCAGCGCGAAGCCATGCACCCGGCCGACCAGTTTGAAGCCTTCGCGGCGCTGGTGGCCGAAGGCCGACCGATTGAGGACATTGCAGCGGATTTCTCCGTCACGCCGCTGGTGGTGCAGCGCCGTTTGAAGCTGGCGAACGTCTCGCCGCGCCTGATGGCGGACTACCGGGCCGACGCCGTGAGCCTTGACCAACTGATGGCCCTTTCCATCACCGACGACCACGCCGCGCAGGAAAGCGCGTTTTACGATGCGCCGCAATGGCAACGTCAGCCGTCCGCGCTGCGCGAACGCCTCACCGAGCGCGAGATTGACGCTTACCACCATCCTCTGGTGCGCTTCGTCGGACTGGACAGCTACGAAGCCGCAGGCGGCGGCATCCGCCGCGACCTGTTCGCGGAAGGTGATACGGGCGTGTACCTGACCGACGCCGCGCTGCTGGAACGGCTGGCACAAGACAAGCTGGCGGGCATCGCCGCCGAAGTGAAGGCCGAGGGCTGGGCTTGGGCCGATGCCACGCCGGGCGTGACCCACGCTGACCTGCACGCCTTCCAGCGTGCTCCGAGAGAGCGGCGCGAACCCAACAAGCGCGAAGCGCAGCGCATCGAGAAGCTGCAAGCCAAGATGCAGGAGGTCGCCGAAGCGGTGGATGCCGCGGTGGACGCCGAGGACGAGGACAAGGCCGACGCGCTGCAAGAGGAAGGCGAGCGGCTGGGCGAGCAGTTGCAGGCGCTGGAGGATGGCTTGCAGGGATATGCCGCGAACGTGAAGGCCGCAGCCGGGGCCATCGTCACCATTGACCGCAACGGCGAGGCCGTGATTCATCGCGGGCTGCTGCGCGAGGCCGAGGCCAAGGCGCTGCGCACGCTCGAAAAGCTGCGCCTAGGGTTCAGTGGCGCGGATGCTGCCAGCGATGACGAAGGCGAGGAAGACGAAGCGCCCAAGGCCGCAGCGATTTCCGACCGGCTGGCCCAGCGCCTGAGCGCCCATCGCACCGCTGCGCTGCAAATCGAAGTGGCCCAGCATCCGCAAGTCGCACTGGCCGCGCTGATGCATGGCATGGTGCAGACCGTCTTGCGAGGCCGCTACTACGGCCACGATCTACCGCTGGGCGTGCGCCTCACGGTGCAGGACCGGCTGGAAGGCATGGCCCCGGACTGGCCGGAATCGCCTGCCGCCGTGGCACTGCGCGAATTGCAAGAGGCATGGAGCGGCAAGCTACCCGAGGACAGTGCCGAACTGTTCGCCGCGCTGCTGGCGATGGAGCAAGGCGAGTTGGTCAAGTTGCTGGCGGTGTGCGTGGCCTCGACGGTTGATGTGGTGACACCGCGCGCCACGGCGCAGCAACCCGGTGCGGAACTGGCGCAGGCCGTGGGCCTCGATATGGCCGCATGGTGGAAGCCGACCGCCGAAGGGTATTTCAAGCACGTTCCGAAGGTGGTGGTTCTGCAAGCCGTGGGCGAATTTGCGCCCGAGAGCGTCAATCGGCTGGCGAAGCTCAAGAAGGCCGACATTGCCAGCGAGGCCGAGCGGCTGGTGAACGGCAAGGGTTGGATGCCTGCCATCTTCAAGACGGAAGACGGGCCCGAGAAAGGCCCGCAGGACGGTGCGGAGGAAGTCGCCACCGAGGCGGATGAACCCACTGAAGTGTTGGCCGCTTGACCCGCGCTGAAGGCGCGCGCCCCGGCCTCGACCGGGGCGCTTCGCTGTCAGGAGCACCCCCCATGACCCGCACCACCACCAGCCGCCCGCGCATGGCGGCGATCTACTCCCCCGGCACGGTACGCGCTCGCCGCTGGCACGGCGATGGCGACGTGCGCGGCTACCGCCCGCCCTCGGGCTGGACGGCCCGCGCAGACCTCACCGATATTCACCCCATCACGGGCCGCGCTTTGGTGCGCGCCATGTGGTGGATCATCGAGACGAAGGAATAACCGTCGTCAACACCGCGCCCAGGCCGTTCCGCCCTGGGCGCGGTGAACTTCAAAAAATCCGGGCGCGGCGGTGGCCGCGCCCGGTGTTGAAGGCCAATAGCCCAATCAGAACGCCGCAGCCTTCGCAATGGCTCAGTGCGGCATTGAGATTTCGGCTGGCCCCCTCATATTGCTTGCTTCATGTTTGTAAAACAGTGTCTTCAGGAGGGAATCTAGATGAAGCTTGCTGATATTTTGAAGGACCTTGACGCAGAGAAAGATCCGGACGAAATTTTGATTGAAGTCACGTCGGAAATTTTGAAGCGCTGCGGCCTGCAAATCACATTGGAAAGCCGATGGGAACATTCTGGGCATAAAGACTGGATGTACCGTGTTGACCCGGAAAATCCAAGCATTCCCTTGAAACGTCACATCCACATTGCAAGGAGCAAGCACACCAGCTCAAAAGGTATGCAGGCCTCATGGAATGACGATGGTTCTCGTCACGACAGGGGGTCTTTCAACACCTCTGTCGGTGACACGGCGCGCGTTAGGGAGATTGCGAGAAGCGTTCTGAGTCTCCCGCCAAATGTCACGCTCGAAAGCGCTGACCATCCCGGAGTTGCTGGATCTTGGGTTGACGAAGTGCGGTTTTCCACGGATGGGAAGGTTGCCTACGTTTCCATTCGCGCGCTTTAAGAATGACAGCGTGAGGTGAGCGTGTCGGCGAGTTGCGCCGCCGGGCTTTCGGGCTGCGCCCCGTGCCGACTCCGGCGTCACGGCCATCCGGCTTCAATCCCTCACGCCTTCGCGCCTGCGGCGCTGCGCGCTGCGCTTGCCTCCAGGGGATGGGCGCAAGGCCCATCCCCGCCGCGCAGGCTTGGCGCCCCTCGATACCACCGAACCGGCTGTGCCGGATCGGGCCGGCCAGTGCCTCGCCGCAATGGACGGGTTGGCGAACACGCTGGAGCTTGCTGCGGCAGGTTGTGCGAATCGGTGCCGTCCTCAACGCTGGAGGTTCTCACCCATCACGTCACGAAGGACGGTTCACGGACAGCCCGCCCGGCCTCGCTATGGAGCTTCCACGCCACGCCTCAAGACCGGCGCCGCTCGGTGCGGCCGGGGCGTTTTCGCTTGTCGTCGGGTGGTTGACCTGGCCCGCGTCAGTGGGCGAGCCGGTGCAGCCTTTGTGCGGGGATGCCGAGCCGGCCCTGCCTCCGTTCGGTGCGGTTCGGCCCAAGGCGTCCTTGTGTTGTTGTGAATCCTGGCGGTGGCGCGGCTGCGCCTCGGGCTTCATGGCTGCAACCGTCCAGCGAAAACAATTTCCCCTCTGCTGCGCAGATTCCTCGCGGGCCAAATTGTTTTCTCCTCCCGGTGCTCCACTGCGTTGCGCCCGCAAGCGGTGCAGCCCGCCCGTCCCCCGCCGGCCGGATCACAACAAGGACGCGATGGGCGCGAACCTTGTTCCACCAAAAGGAGATCCATCATGGCCAACATCGGCACCTTCACCGCAGACAAAGACGGCTTCACCGGCACGCTTCGCACCCTGACGCTCAACGTCAAGGTCAAGCTGGTGCCCAACGACAAGGGCGACAACGAGAAGGCCCCGGACTTCCGCCTGCAGGCGGCCAGTCACGACATCGGCGCGGCGTGGAAGAAGACCAGCGAAGCTGGGCGGGAGTACATCTCTGTGACCCTGGATGATCCTTCGTTTCCGGCAACGGTCTATGCCCGGCTAATCGAAGGCGAGAACGGCACGCACGACTTGATCTGGTCGCGCAGCAAGCCCCAGGCGGCCTGACGGCCGCCAGCGCCCCGTCCACCGCGGCGGGGCGCAGTGCTGCCTTCGCGGCACTTCAAGGAGGCGACACCATCGCCTGGGTTGCGCCGTGTCGAGTTGCTTCCTGGGCGTTGCAGCCTTCGGTTGCAAGAATGGCCGGGCGTGTCGGTGCCTTGCACCGCCGGGCTTTGCGGGCTGCGCCCCGTGCCGACTTCGCCGTCACGGCCATCCGGCTTCAATCCCTCACGCCTTCGCGCCTACGGCGCTGCGCGCTTCGCTTGCTTCCCGGGGAAAGCCCTGCGGCCTATCCCCGCCGCGCGATGCTTGGCGCCCCTGCAGTCCCCGAACCGGCGGCGCCGGATCGGCCACGCCAGCGACGTCGCACGCTATGGCGTGTCACTCTTCTTCGTCACAGTCTCCAACTGCTGGCGCACCTGCGCCAGCAGTTGATCGACCTGCTGCAGGTCGTCGCCGGCATAGGCCAGCGTCAGCAGCGTGAGCGGGTGGATCTCCATGACCTCGCACAGCTCGGCGAGCTTGTTCAGGGTCGGACTTTTGAGGTCGCGCTCCAGCGTACTCATGTAGGTGCGGCTGGACACGTCGGAGAACGCCTCCTGGCTCAATCCACGCGCTTTCCTGATGGTCTTTAGTGCCTCCGACAATGTATGTTTCGCTGCCAACCTTGGATCTCCCCAAAATCCAAGATGACAGTCGATTGCGCCCTATAGGACTACAACCTATAGTGTTCATTCATGTAAACCTACCGCTTTTGTGCTTTTACGGAAATCCGTATCTGCGGTTTTGGACGGAAGCGCAAAGCCGCTTGCGTGCCTTTCCTCAAACCCGCCGATACGGTTCTGCGCTTTCACTCTTCGGCGGTTTTGTACGAATGAGGGGGTATCTATGAACCGGCTCATCACCGAGGACGAGCGCAAGCAACTGCTGGAACACGGCCGGGTCCGGGCCGCTGGCTTGGCCAATGACCCGTTGCCCGTGGTGCGGTTGTTCACGCCAGATGCGCACGCCACCTGGCTGCTGACTTCGCTCGATCCCGTCGATGGCGACACGGCCTACGGCCTGATCGACCTGGGAATCAGCATGCCCGAGTTGGGGACGGTGAAACTTTCCGACCTGGCTTCCATCGTCGGGCCACGCCAGCAACCCGTCATGCGGGATCGGTATTTCCGGGCGGTGCGCCCGTTGTCGGAGTACCTGCGGCTGGCTAAGGAGAACGGTTCCGTCCTCGATTGAGCCGTTCGCGCCACGGTCTAGCCGGGCGCATTGAGACTATTTCGGTCTTGCTTCAGACCTGTCAGGTCTTAGTTCGCACTGTTGCACCAAACCGGTGCCATCCTGACGCAAACAGTCATGATGCCGGCCGTGCCATCGGGCACGGTGGGTATCGCAGGAGGCCGCATTTCCTCGCGCGCCACCGTCGCATTCAGACGATCCACGCAATCCATCGGATGCTTTTCGTCTTGACACGCAAGTTACTAATCTACCAGCTTATTCACGATTGGATGCTAGTTCGATGCGGTGACGTTTGCGTGTGAAACCGGTGACGGCCGTCCTGCTCTACGGGAGTTTGCGTCATGGCCGAACCGCACCACCTCGCGCACTGGTATCCGACTGCCGCCTACCTCTACGTGCTGTGCCTGGATACGCTGGCACTGGCCTGGGAGTATCTGCGCCGCCATCCCGATTACCGGCTTGACTGGCTCCACCGTGCGCGCCGCCTCGATGCTGCGCATCGCTGGGGCTTGCGTCTGCTGGAAGACCCGGCCCTGGATGCGCGTGACGCGCATCCGGCCTGGCTGCCTGGCCATGAAGCCGTGGTGCAGCTCCACCCGGATGCCGATCCGCCGCCTGACGCTGCGGCCTTCGCCTTCTGGTGCATCCCCGGTCACAAGCAGCTGCTGCATGACGGCAAGGGCCTGGCGCTGATCGCGCGCAGTTCAGGCCATTGCCTGCGCTATGCGCTGGCGCCTGGCCTGGAGGACGGCATGGCCGTGGCTTACGCCCACCGCGGTCACGGCACCACGCATGTGCCCGACACGCCTGCGCCAATGGCGCGGCCCAGGCCACCGCCTGCGGCGCTGCTGGAGCTGCACACCCTGCAGGCGCTCGATGCGACCCTGGCGGGTGCGTCCTTACGCGACGTAGCTGAAGGCTTGTTCGGCGCGGATGCCGCAGCTGGTTGGTACAGCGACGGCGGCCTGCGCTCCAAGGTGCGCCGCCTGGTGCGGCGCGGCGATGCGCTGATGCGCGGCGGCTATCGCCGCCTAGCACAACTGCCGCCGCTTGAGAAGGGTCGTTTTGAAGAGAGCGCAAAACGACCCTGAGCACGAGGGCTTCGTTTTCTGAGACTGCCTCCATCCGGTTGCGCTGTGTGGCCGGAGCCCTGCAACCGATGGAGGTTCTCACCATGCGTCCTGCTCCCTTGCGGCCTGCCGCTACTGTCTCGACCGCTGCCGCGCAACCGCAGCGTTATCTCACCAACGACGAGGCTGCCGATTACCTGCGGCTGTCGCCGCGCACGCTGGAAAAGCAGCGCGTGCTGGGTGGCGGCCCCAAGTTTCGCAAGTTCGGCCGCCGCGTCATGTACGCCGTGGCCGACCTCGATGCCTGGGCTGCGGATCGCAGCTTCGAGAGCACGTCCGATCCCGAATACGCCGAGCAGCACTCGGCGGACAGCCGTGCGCGCTGATCGCTGGAGTGCGGGTGGCCTTCGCCATGTCCAGCCCATCCGGGGCAGTCAGGCAGGAGCGCGAACAGCTCGATCTGTTCCGCGCCTTGCCGGGCAACATGGCGCCGCGCGACAGCCAGGACCTGATGGCCTTTCCGTTCTTCTCGCTGGCAAAGTCGCGGCGCACGGCGCCCATCGACTTCCAGGCCAGCGGCGTGACGATCCGCGTGGAGGGCACGCAGGAGCACGGCATCGCCACGATTTGGGACGCGGACGTGCTGATCTGGGCGGCTTCGCAGATCGTGGAAGCCCGCGACGCGGGCTTGCGCCCGTCGCGGCTGATGCAGGCCACGCCCTACGAGATCCTGCGCTTCATCGGGCGCGGTACGTCGCTGCGAGACTACCAGCGCCTCAAGGCGGCGCTGGATCGCCTGCAATCCACGACGGTGGCCACGTCGATCCGCGAGACGACTGGGCGGCGCCTGCATCGCTTCTCGTGGATCAACGAGTGGAAGGAGCTGGCCGATGCCAAGGGCACGCCCTTGGGGCTGGAGCTGATCCTGCCGGACTGGTTCTATGCGGGCGTGCTCGATGCCGCGCTGGTGCTGACCATCGATCCGGCGTATTTCCAGCTGACGGGCGGGATCGAGCGGTGGCTGTACCGTCTGGTGCGCAAGCACGGCGGGCGACAGCCGGGCGGCTGGCAATTCGACTTCCGGCACCTGCACCGCAAGTCGGGCAGCACGGCCAAGCCCTACGACTTCGCCTGCGACCTGCGCGCCCTGGTGGCGCGGCAGTCGCTACCGGGCTACGTCCTGGGCATCGAGCGGCTGGATGGCGCCGAGCTGCTGACGTTCCGGCCAGGGCGTCCCGTGCCGTCCGCGGCACGGGGATAAACGGTGCGCGCCCTGTGGACGGACTCGTGCTATCAGGCGTGCCCGGTGTCGTGCTATCAGGCGTGGGACTATCGTGCTATCAGGCGTGTCCATCGGCCGCAAAGCCAATGCTGGCGCGGGTTTCGGCCTCCCTTAACTTCCCTAACTTAAAACATCTAACTGATAGTAGAAGCGCCGCGCCACGGTGGACAACCACCACGCTGCCCGAAATCCAGCTGCAACAGCCAGGCTTTCCAACGCGGAGGGCCAGGCCATGATCGTCGCGCTGCTGAACCAAAAAGGCGGCGTGGGCAAGACCACGCTCGCCACCCACATCGCCGGCGAGCTGGCGATGCGCGGGCAGTCGGTCATCCTGCTGGATGCCGATCCACAGGGCTCCGCGCTGGACTGGACACAGCGCCGCAGCCAGCAAGGTTTGCCAAGGCTGTTCAGCGCCGTGGGCCTCGCACGCGAAACGCTGCATCAGGAAGCACCAGAACTCGCCAGGCGGGCCGATCATGTCGTCATCGACGGCCCGCCGCGCATCGCCGCCTTGGCGCGCTCCGCGCTGCTGGCGGCCGAGCGCGTGCTGATCCCGGTTCAGCCCAGCCCCTACGACCTGTGGGCTTCTGCCGAGATGGTGGCGCTGATCCGCGAGGCGCAGGTGTTCCGGCCAGCGCTGCGCGCGGCCTTCGTCATCAATCGGCGCGTCAGCACCACCGTAATCGGACGCGAGGCACGTGGCGCGCTGGCCGAGCAGCCGCTGCCTGCGCTGCGCGCGGAAATGCATCAGCGCATCGTGTTCGCCGACAGCGTGGCCGCTGGCCGGCTTGCACGCGAGACGGCGCCGGACAGCGCCGCCGCGCGCGAAATCGCTGCGCTGGTCGATGAACTGCTGCGGTGGCCGTCATGAGCAGTCCCGCCAGCAAGCGCACGGCAAAGCGCGTCGGTATCGGCGCGCGTCCGCCCGCGAATCCGCACGCTGAGGCGTGGATTCGCCAGGGCAGCGCCGATGACCTCCAGAAAGGCGACCTCTACACAGCTCGCCTGACCCTCGACATCACGCCCGCCATGCGGGCGCGCATCAAGGTATCGGCCTTCACGCTAGGCGTGACGGTGGCCGATCTGCTGCGCGCGCTGCTGGAGCGCGAATTCCCGGAGAAGTCCTCATGAACACGTCCGCCTCAACGACTTCGACTGCATCGGCACCGCCGTCCATCCCGCCTGTCGGCGTGGCCGACGGCGTGCCGCTGACGCGCGTTGCGCTCGCATACATCGACCAACGCTTCGACCTCTACCTGCGCTTCGGTGATCCTGCTCACATCATCCGGTTGGATCGCTGGCGCCGCTGCGCGGTGTTCACTCCGAATGCGGTTCTCTGCCGCATCCGTTGGCAGGCCAACGACTACGGCACGATCCGCTGGCAGCTCATGGTGATGCAGGCGTGCATGTCGATGGATGGCGCGCAGCGCATCCCCGGCGTGCAGCCAGGCGCGCGCCTGTTGCTGCACGCCGAGGGTGAGCAGTCGGTGCGTGCGGTGCTGGCACGCATCGACGCCATCGAGGCGCTGGGCATCGTGCCTGCTGGCGCTTCGCCCGCGTACTGGCGCACGCTGGGCAACCGGCTCGCGGCGCGCCTGCAGTTGCCCGAATACAGCGCCGAGCGGCACGCCGCCTGGCTGGCCGGGAGAGCGCTGTCATGACCACGATTTCTGTTTCCACTGCTGTCACGCATCCTCGCTCGCGCCTGCGCGCTCGCATCGTGCTGGCGGGCCTGTCCGTCTGCGGCCTCGCTGCGCTGGCCTGGGCGTCCTTCGTGCATCCACTGCCGCGCCTGACCTACAACCCGTCCGACAGCGTGGCGGTCGGTTGGTATCGCGTCGATCCGCTCGACCATCGCACCAGCTCGCCGCCACATCCTTTGTCCGTGGGCAGCATCGTGCTGGTGCCGCTGCCTGCCGAGGCTGCCGCGCTCGCTGCGCAGCGCGGCTACCTGCCGACGCGCATCCCGTTGCTCAAGCGCGTGGGCGCGGTGGCGCCGCAGGAGGTGTGTATCGCCGACGGCAGAGTCCTTATCGACGGCGTGCCTTCGGCCGCCGTGCTGTCTGCCGATCGCTGGGGCCGGCCGCTGCCATCCTGGCAGCAGTGCCACCGCCTTCGGCCTGGCGAGCTGTTCCTGCTCAGTGTCACCAATCCGGCGTCGTTCGACAGCCGGTATTTCGGGCCGGTCAGCGCAGCCGCCGTGATCGGCGTTGCGCGTCCGGTCTGGTTGGAGTCGCGCCCATGACGGCCGCCGATTCGCTGCGCATCGTCGTGCTATTGGGCGTGTCGTTCGGGCTGCTGTCGCGGTGTCGTCGTGCGTGCAGTGCGAGCGCATCCGCGCGGCACTTCGCGCTGCCTCCGGCGCAGCCGTCCCACGTGCAGGCGTCTTGCCTCGAACACGGCTGGCCTGCGGCCATCGCCGTGTTCGCCGGTGCGCTGGCTGCTGGTGCAGCCTTGCCACCGGGCCGCAGTTGCCGGGAGCGGATGCGAGAGGCAAATGCGGAAGGCAAGACAAAAGGGTGCGGCACCTGTCGGCCCGCAAAGCCAGTCTGCACATGGGGGTGGCGCGACACGCAGCGGCTTCGCCACCGTGCCGCGTGGGGCGCGAAGCCCGCGCCGATGCGGGCATGTCCGCGTGCTTCGCACGCCCGGACACGCCAGAACTTGCAAGGAGCACAGCCATGACCGACCGCCGCGACGACGATTTCCGCATCCGTCCCAGCGCCCCGAAGAACCGGGGCCAGAGCTTCGTCTCCAAGGTACTCAAGCAGGCGGGCAAGGCCAGCGGCGGTAAGTCCTCGGTGCGCCGTCCTGGTGGCAGTAGCAAGAGTGCCGGCTCCGGCCAGCGGCCCGGCTCACGCTTGGGACGCGGCCACACGGCGGCGCGCTTCGCGGGGGCGAAGCTCACGTCCATGTCGCGGCGTGTGACCATCAAGACGCTGCTGCTCAATCAGCACCGAGCCAGCCCGCAGTCGCTTGCCAAGCACCTGCGCTATATCGAGCGCGATGGTGTGGGCCGCGATGGCGAGTCGGGCCAAGCCTACGGGCCGCAGACCGATGCCGCCGACCTCGATGCGTTCAAGGAACGCTGCGCCGACGACCGGCATCACTTCCGCTTTATCCTTTCGCCCGAAGATGGCGCGGAGCTGGAAGACCTGCGCACCTATACCCGGCACCTCATGGGTCGCATGGAGGCCGACCTTGGCACGGGCCTCGATTGGGTGGCCGTCAATCACTGGAACACCGACAACCCGCACACGCACATCGTCGTGCGCGGGCGCGACGACACCGGCAAAGACCTCATCATCGCGGGCGACTACATCGCCGATGGGTTCCGCCATCGCGCCGCCGAACTGGCGACCGAATGGCTGGGGCCGCGCACCGAGCTGGAGATCCAGCAGACCTTGCGGCGCGAGGTGGATCAGGAGCGGTGGACGAGCCTGGATCGCACCTTGAAGCGCGAGGCCGGCGACGATGGCATGGTGCATGTCGAACGGCTCAACGAACCCCGACTGCAACGCCAGCGTCTGCTGCTGATCGGCAGGTTGCAGCGTTTGCAGCGCCTGGGCCTGGCCGACGAGGCCCAGCCCGGCACGTGGACCGTCCACAACGATGCGGAAAAGACCCTGCGCGCCCTGGGCGAGCGCGGCGACATCATCCGCACCATGCAGCGGGCCATGCGCGGCGAGCCACGCGAACTGGCGGTGTTCGAGCCTGGGGACGATGGCCGAACCATCCTCGGCCGCGTGGCCGCGAAGGGGCTGGCCGACGAACTGCACGACCGGGGCTATCTGGTCATCGACGGCGTGGACGGCAAGGCCCACTACGTTGCGCTCAACGCCCGCGACGAGCTGGCGAACTATCCGACCGGCGCCGTGGTGGAGGCAAGGAGATCGGCTGACGTGCGCGCGGCCGACAAGAACATCGCCGCGTTGGCGAGCGATGGCCTGTACCGCACCGACCACCACCTTGCCATCGCGCAGGGTCAGGCCGTGCCCGGCCGCGATCCGCAGGAAGTGGTCGCGTCCCACGTCCGCCGGCTGGAAGCCTTGCGCCGTGCCGGTATCGTGGAACGGGTGGCCGAGGGGCTATGGAAGGTGCCGGACGACTTGCCCGAGCAGGGCCGTCGCTACGATGCGCAGCGCCTGGGCGGCGTGGCGGTGGAGCTGAAATCGCACCTGCCCATCGAGCGGCAGGCCCGCGTGATCGGAGCCACCTGGCTCGACCAGCAGTTGATCGGCGGCGGCTCGGGCCTGGGCAACCTGGGCTTTGGCAGCGAGGTCAACCAGGCGATGCAGCAGCGCGCCGAATTCCTGGCCGAACAGGGGCTGGCAGAGCGGCGCGGGCAGCGCGTAATCCTCGCGCGCAATCTATTGGCGACACTACGCGATCGGGATGTGATTCGGGCTGCCAAGGATATTGCCACCGAAACCGGGCTGGAACACCGTCTGGCGGCCGATGGCCAGCGCGTGACCGGCATCTACCGGCGCAGCCTCATGCTCGCCAGTGGCCGCTTTGCCATGCTCGATGATGGTATGGGGTTCAGCTTGGTGCCATGGACGCCGGTCATCGAACAACGACTCGGCATGCTGATTTCTGGGCAGGTACATGGTGGCACCCTATCCTGGCAAATCCGACGGCAGCAGGGTTTATCCGTTACCTGACGCCAGCAGCGATTGAGCACCTACCGACCGGATGCGTCTACAGCCGTTCAGCGTCCGGCAAACTGCGGGACTCGCTTTGCGACGAACGCGTGAACCGCTTCCAGCGAATCTGTGGTTTTCGAGGCTCGATTCATTTCGGCCGCCTCCAGCCTCAATGAGGTCGCCAGATCACTCTCGAAGGCAGCGAGTTGCAGGCGCTTGGCGCCCGCATAACCTTGCGTTGGTCCGACCGAAAATTGCACCGCCATACGCCGCGCTTCGCCCAGCAGGCTCTCGCCAGGAACCACTTTCTCGACCAATCCCCAGGCCAAGGCCTCGTCCGAACTGACTACGCGATTGGTCAAGATCATGTCTCGTGCGCGTCGTCCACCCACTGCGCGTGGAAGTAGCCAGCTGATGCCGAAATCCCCCGCGTATCCGAGGCCGGTATGGGCCGCCACAAACTTCGTCCCACTTGCGGCAATCAGGTAGTCAGAGGCCAAGGCAAGCCCGAGACCGCCTCCGGCCTCCGGCTACCGCGCCTTGTACGGCGCAGACTACCGGGAACGGCAGGCTGGCGAATTGAGGAATCATGCTTTCGGCCACTCTCAGTTCGTCATCGACCAAGGTAGACAACGCATCGCCTGCGGCCACCATTTCTTCGATGTCGCCTCCGCAACTGAACATCCGGCCCTCGCCGCGCAGCAGCAAAGCTCGAATCGAGCCATCGCGTTCGACATCTGCAATGACACCAGCGAGCACGTTTACGACCGACGTGCTCAACGCATTCATTTTTTTTGGCGAGTTGAGTGTTATGGTCGCGACGGCACCATTCTTTTCGAGAATTACCGGATTTCCAGGCATGCTGACGTTCCCTGATTGATCAAAATTTCAGCGTCAGCGCGGCGCCATGCGAATGGCACCATCCACACGAATGGACTCGGCATTCATGTAGCCGCAAGTAACGAGAAACTCGACGGCCTGCGCGAATTCATCGGGGTCGCCTAAACGCTTGGGGAAGGGCACGCTGGCCGCCAGCGCCTGTTTGACGTTGTCCGGCAGACCCAGCAGCAACGGTGTACCGAAGATCCCCGGCATGATGGTGTTGATCCGGATCCCTTCGTCCATCATGTCGCGCGCGATTGGCAGGGTCATGCCCACGATGGCTGCCTTGCTGGCCGCATAGCTGGCCTGGCCGACCTGGCCGTCCTGCGCGGCGGCCGAAGCAGTGTTGACGATGGCGCCGCGGTCGCCATCGGCCAGCGGCGCGAGCGTCAACATGCCCGCAGCTGACTTGGCGATGCAGCGGAAGGTGCCCACCAGGTTGATCTGAATGATGCGATTGAAACGATCTGCCGCGCATGGGCGGATTTCGCCGGTTTTCTTGTCGCGGCTGACAGTCTTGACGGCATCGGCAGTGCCGGCGCAGTTGACCAGAATGCGTTCCTGCCCAATGGCCGCGCGGGCCTTGGCGAAGGCGGCGTCCACCTGCTCCTCGGACATCACGTCCACATTGCAGTAAACGCCGCCGAGTTCGCTAGCCAACGCCTGGCCGAAGGTTTCGTTCATGTCGAAGATGGCGACTTTGACGCCATGGCTGGCCAAACGCCGGGCCGTGGCGGCTCCCAGGCCGGAAGCGCCCCCGGTGATGACGGCAGAGATGTCGGAGTTCAGTTGCATGGTTTTTCCTCGATGGGTGAGAAACAGGCGTTATTGGCCGGTAAAGTTGGGTGTGCGCTTGCCTAGGAATGCCGCTTGCCCTTCCAGGTTGTCGGCCGAACGCAAAGCGACGAGGAAATTGCGCTTCTCATGCTCCAGGCCTTGCGCGAGCGGAGTCTCAAAGCTGGCCAGTGCCGCATCTTTCGCCAGCGCCACGGCCAGCGGCGAATTGGCTGCAATCCGGTTGGCCATCGCCAACGCCGTCGGCAGGGCCTGGCCATCAGCCGTCACTTCGGCGACCATGCCTGCATCGCAAGCCTTGCGGGCGTCGATGAAATCGCCGGTCAGCAACAGGGCCATGGCCTTGGACTTACCGATAGCGTGGATCAGGCGCTGCGTGCCCCCGGCACCCGGAATGGCGCCCAGCTTGACTTCCGGCACACCGAAATTGGCGGACTCGCCAGCGATCGCGATGTCGCAGGCCAGCGCTAATTCTGTGCCGCCGCCCAGCGCGAGCTTTTCCACCGCTGCGATGACGGGCTTGGGGAAGCGCTCCAGTTCCGACCAAAAGTGGCCGCCTGCTGCCGCACGATCGCCCAGCAGTGGCTCGGCGCGCAGCGCATCGAAGGCCGTGATGTCGGCCCCGGCGCAGAACACGCCCTCGGCGCCGGTGATGATGACCGCGCGCACGGTATCGTCGTCGCGCAGTTGCACAAGCTGCGCACGCAGGCCATCGAATACCGCGCGGTTCAAGCTGTTCTTCGCGCGCGGGCGGTTGATGGTCAAGGTGGCGATGGCGCCATCGCGGCTGACGAGCACTTCGCTGGCTTCGCTCATGGTGGCCCCGCTCATCCAAGCCGCTCGATGATGGTGGTGTTGGCCGTGCCCGAGGCCTCGCAAATCGTCTGCAGGCCATAGCGGCCGCCCCGGCGCTCCAGCTCGCACAGCAGGTCAGTGAGCATGCGCGCGCCGGTAGAGCCCAGCGGATGGCCGATGGCTATCGAGCCGCCGTTGACGTTGAGGCGGTCGTCCAGGATGCCGAACTCCTGCTGAAACATCAGCGGCACGCCGCCGAAGGCCTCGTTGACTTCGAACAGATCGATATCGTCGAGGGTCAGACCCGATTCCGTCAGCGCCTTGCGGGTGGCATCGAGAACAGCGGTGAACTGGATCACCGGGTCGGCTGCCGCCACGGCGGTGCTGACGAAGCGCGCGCGCGGCTTCAGGCCATGCTGCTTGGCATAGGCGCGGCTGGCGATCAGCAGCGCGGCGGCGCCATCGCTGATCTGCGACGAGTTGGCGGCCGTGGTGGCACCGTCGGCGGCAAACACGGGCTTGAGCGTGGCCATCTTCTCGGGGTTCGGGTCGGCACGCACGCCTTCGTCGGCAGTGACGAGCGGGCTGTCTGGGTCGGCTGGGTCTTCGTTCAGTCGCACCAGTTGGTCTTGGACTCGGCCAGCCTGCAAAGCCTCGGTGGCGCGCCGATGGCTGCGCACGGCGAAAGCGTCCAGGGCCTCGCGCGTGAGGCCGAAGCGCTTGTTCATCAACTCCGACGAAGCGCCTTGCGCCAGCAGCGGGTTGTCCTGGTAGCGCGCCAGTTCGCGCGGGCTGTATTGCGAGCCCAGCGGCGCGCCGGGTTTGAATGACGGCGGCATGGGGGCCTGCGACATCGATTCCACCCCGGCGCCGATGACCAGTTGGTAAGCGCCCGCCTGGATGCCATGCACGGCAAAGCTCACCGCCTGCTGGCCGGAGCCGCATTGCCGGTCAACCGTCACCGCCGGGACGGATTCGGGCAGCCCCGCCGCCAATACGGCATGACGGCCCAGGTTGCCGTGCTGTTGGTCCCATTGCAGCACGCAGCCGACGATCACATCGTCCAGATCGGCGGGGTTGATGCCGGAGCGCTCGACCAGCTGGCGCAGCGTCTCGCCCAGCAGATCGACGGGGTGCCATTTCTGCAGGCGCCCGCCGCGCTTGCCCACGGGGGTGCGCAACGCACCGACGATGACGGGTTCATGGTCATTCATGTTCTTCTCCTGGTGCAAAAAGGTTGGCTCACTCGGCGTAGCGGCCCGCATGCTCGGCGCGGATGCGCTTCTTGTCGAGCTTGCCGACGCTGGTCTTGGGGATGGCTTCGACAAACAGAACCTGGTCTGGCAACTGCCACTTGGCGAAGGCGCTGGTCAGGTGTTCCTGCAATTGCTCCTGAGTCGCCTGCTGGCCGGGCCTCAGCACCACCAGGGCCAGCGGCCGTTCCTGCCACTTCGCATGGGGAATGCCGACCACCGCGGCGTCGCGCACGGCCGGGTGGCCCATGAGCAGGTTTTCCATGTCGATGGAAGAAATCCATTCACCACCGCTCTTGATCACGTCCTTGATGCGGTCGGTGACTTTGAGGTAGCCGTTCTCGTCCACCGTGCCGACATCGCCCGAGCGCCACCATCCGCCCCCCAGGAAGCGGTCTCCGGAATCGGGCATGTCGTGGTAGCTGGCCGTTATCCAGGGGCCGCGCAGGCAGATCTCGCCTGCCGACTGTCCGTCGTGTGGCAAGTCCTTGTCGTTGGCATCGAGGATGCGGATGTCTACCCCGGTCAGAACCAGGCCCTGCTTGCGCTTGAGGTTCCACCGCTCGTCCTGGGTCAGGCGCTTCTTGAGCGTGGACTTGAGGCGGTTCATCGTCACCAGCGTCGTGGCTTCGGTGGCGCCGTAGGCATGCACCACCTCGGCACCCGTGAGGTCGTAGAAACCGATCATCATCGACAGCGGCGGCTCCGTGGCGCCAGACAGCATGCGCATGCGGCTGAAGTCCGGCTTGACCGGCATCGTCTCGATGTACTGCAGCATGGGCTGGAAGATGGCCGGTGCGCCATTGGCGATGGTCACGCCCTCGGCGATCATGGCATCGACCAGCGGCTTGGTGTCTTCGGCAACGTAGCGGCCCGGCAGCACGATCTTGTCGGCCAGCAGCGTGGCGGCCTGCGGCAGGCCCCAGCATTGCCCGTGGAACATGGGCGTGATGAGCATGACGCAGTCGTCCAGCGTCATGCCCAGATTGGTGGCCATGGCCGTGGAGTGCAGGTAGATGCCGCGGTGCGAGTAGTACACGCCCTTGGGCTTGCCCGTGGTGCCGGTGGTGTAGCAGGCGCTGTAGGCCGAGGTTTCGTCGATCTCGGGCCAGTCGATCTTCGTGTCGGCGGCGGCCAGCAGGTCTTCGTAGTGCAGCAGCGGTTTCAGCGTGGTCTTGATCTGGTCCAGCGGCTTGTCGGTCATGACGATCCAGCCCTTGATCTGGGGCGAATTCGCCGCGATGGATTCGGCAAGGGGTAGCAATGACTCGTCTACGCAAACGTAGGACACCTTGCTGTGGTCGACCACGTAGCCCAGGTCCTCTGGGCCCAGGCGCAGATTCATCTGCAACATGACAGCACCCAGGCCGGGAATAGACCAGTACAGCTCGAAGTGACGTCGGCTGTTCCAGTCCAGGATGCCGACCCGGTCGCCCGGCTCGACGCCGAGAGCGCGCAGTGCATTGGCGCTGCGGCAGACGCGCGCGTAGCAATCGGCATAGGTGTAGCGATCCCAGCCGCCATCGGGTGTGCGGTAGACGATCTCCTGGTCCCCATGGGTGCGCGCAGCGTGCCGGATCAGCGTTGTGGTGTTCAGTTGGCGCTCGTTGCCCGTGGTGGACGGGCAGCCGCGGACAGGCTTGGTGGGCTGGATGGTGTCGGTCATGTGCTTGTCTCCTAGGTAGTTGTGTCGAGTGCCTGGAACCGTGGGGCCGGGGCCGCTTCGATGGCGCCGGATGGGGTGATCTGGTAAATGCCCCGTGCTGCGTTATGCGGATGCCGCACCGCCTCGGCGAGGCTGAGCACGGGCGCAAAGCAGGCGTCGCTGCCTTCGAGCAGCGCGCACCAGTGCGCCCTGGGTTGGCTGCGGATAAAGGCTGCGATCCGCTCTTTCAGCGCTGGCCACGTCGCCGCGTCGTACTGCTCGGCGGGGTTCACGTCAGCAAGGCCCAGCTTCGACAGCAGAAGCGCGTGGAACGCTGGCTCCACTGCTGCGAGGCTGATGAAGCCGCCGTCAGCGCAAGCGTATACGTCATAGAACGGCGAATCGTGAAACGGGCTCGGCTGCGCGCCGTCAATTTGCCCATTGGCGCGAATCCAATGCACCAGCGTGCCCAGCATGGCCACGATGTCAATGATCGCGGCGTCCACGACCCGGCCGCGGCCGGTGGCGCGCGCATCGACCAGCGCGCAGGCGACGCCGAAGGCCATGCCCAGCGCCCCGGCCCCATCCCCGAGTACCGAGGGCGGCACGATGGGCGCCTGCCCCCTGTGCGCCGACAGCGACAGCAGGCCTGTCAGCGCGACGTAGTTCAGGTCGTGGCCTGCGGCCTGGGCGAGCGGGCCGTCCTGGCCCCAGCCCGTCATCCGGCCGTAAACCAGCCGTGGATTGCGCGCCGCGCATTCAGCGGGGCCGAAGCCCAGCCGTTCCATCACACCGGGGCGAAAGCCTTCGATCAGAGCGTCGGCCTGGGCAATCAGCTCCAGTGCGCGCGCTTTGCCACCGGGCGACTTCAGGTCGATGGCCTCGACCGTCTTGCCGCGATGCAGCGGGTTCTCTACCGCTCCACCCAGACGCTGCGCCCCAGCAGCCTGCTCGGCCCGTGTCAGCGCGATTACCTCGGCGCCCATGTCGGCCAGCATCCTGGCGGCCAGAGGGCCTGGACCGATGCCCTCGAACTCCACCACGCGGACGCCGTGCAGCGGCATCTGCAGCGTGTGCAACGTGTGCGGCATGTTCACAGCTTCCTCGAAACCAGATCTTTCAGGACCTCGTTGGCGCCGCCATAGATCTTCTGCACTCGCGAAGCGGCATACATCCGCGCGATCGGGTACTCGGCCATGTAGCCGTAGCCGCCGAACAATTGGAGGCACTCGTCCACCACTCGGCACTGCTGCTCGGTGCACCACCACTTGGCCATGTAGGCGGCCTCGTAATCCAGCGTGCCGTCCAGCAGGCGCTGGGTGCAGTCGTTGACGAAGCTGCGCACCACATGCGCGGTAGTGGCCACCTCGGCCAGTTTCTGGCGCGTGAGCTGCATGTCGAAGAGGGGCGCGCCGAAGGCCTTGCGCTGCTTCGTGTACTCCACCGTGACGGCCAGCGCCTGCTCGATAGTGGCGGCCGCCGGCACGGCAATGAGCATGCGCTCGTAGGGCAACGCGCCCATCAACTGCCCGAAGCCCTGGCCTTCGACCTCGCCCAGCAGTTGGTCGGCCGGCACGCGCACGCCGTCGAAGAACAACTCCGCCGTGTCCGAGGCCTGCATGCCGATCTTCTCCAGTAGTCGGCCAACGCGAAAGCCGGGCAGATTCTCGGTTTCCAGCACGAACAGCGACACCCCCTTGCTGCCCGCACCGCTGGTGCGCGCCGCGACGATCAACAGGTTGCCAGTGAAGCCGTTGGTGATGAAGGTCTTGGCGCCGTCGATCACGTAGTAGTCGCCGTCGCGCCGGGCACGGGTGGAGATGGCCTTCAGATCCGAGCCGCATCCCGGCTCGGTCATCGCGATGGCGGCCAGCATCTCGCCGTTTGTCACCTTGGGCAGCCAGCGCTGCTTTTGCGCTTCCGTGCCGAAGTCCAGGATGTAATGCGAAGCGATGGTGTGCACCGCGATATTGACCGGCATCTCGGCCTTGGCCAGTTCGTCCTGCACCACCAGCTGGTAGGCGAGGCTGGCGCCGGCACCACCATAGGTCTCGGGCATCTCGGGCAGCAGAAAGCTCATCTCGCCGAACGGACGCCAGACCTCGCGCGGGATGTAGCCCTGGCGGCGCCATTCGTCGAGCCGGGGCGTGAATTCGGCGGCAACGTAGCGGCGGACCTGCTCGCGAAAGGCGTCGATCTCGCCGTCCATCCAGGCGTGGCGATACAGCTGTGGCAGCATGGGCATGTCTCCTTGTATGTTGGCTTCTGACCCCGCACCGGGCGTTCCGCACAGCGCCACTGCCGAAGTGTTTTTGGGGATGCGACAATCGTAATAATTGGCCCTTGCGAGGGCTATGGCGGATCGCCTCAATCAACTGACAAATAACTTCTTTCGGCCCATGCGACCGGCATTGGCCCCTTCGATCACACGCCATGCTGCAACCCGTCTTCACCGTTCCCATCTTTGCCGTGCATGGCCTGCTGGACGGTGCGCGCGGCAAGGGGCTGGCCACGCAAGAATGGCTGAAGGGCGTGCTGGGGCGCGCCGGCATCAGCGAATCGCTGCTGGAGCTCGAGGATTCGCGCGTAACCGTGGAGCAGTTCAACGCGCTATTTATCGCTGTCAAGGACAGCCTGAACGACGAGTGCCTGGGCTACCTACATGAGCGACCCATGCGCCCGGGCAGCTTCGCGCTAATGGTGCGCAGCGCGTTCACTGCCCATTCGTTGTCATGCGCCCTGCGTCGCCTGAGCGAATCCTTCGCCCTGCTGCAGGACGACGTGACGCTGGTGCCCGTGACCGAGGGCGCGCTGGGGGGCTTCGCGCTGGAGATGCGCGGCGGCCCGGGCGCACATGCCGAATTCCTTCATGCACATCTGCTGCGCGTGTTCTGGCGCTTGTTGCTGTGGCTGCACGGCGGCCGGCTGGTGCCGCAGCGATTCGACTTCAATTTTGCGCCGCCGCTCCATGCGATGAGCTACGGGCGCATCTTTTCCGGCACGCTGTGCTTCGGGCAGCCGCGCACGGCCGCCTGGTTCGACGCCGATGCCTTTAAACAGCCGGTGCGGCGCGATCGGGACGCGCTGCAGTCCTTTCTGCGCGCCACGCCGGGCAACGTGGTGGGGCCTTACCTGAACGAGCGCAGCGCCAGCGCGCGGGTCCGCATGGTGCTGCAGCGGGCCAGCCCCGAATGGCCCGACCTGCCCGTCACCGCGCAGCGCCTGCATATGTCGGTGAGTGCGTTGCAGCGGCACCTGGCCACCGAGGGCACTTCCTTCCAGGCACTGAAGGACCAACTGCGGCGCGACATGGCGATCGTGCGCCTGACCAGCAGCGAAGCCTCGCTCGTCGCCATCGCCGCCGACCTGGGCTTCACCGACAGCACCGCCTTCCAGCGCGCCTTCAAGGTCTGGACCGGCAGCGCGCCGGGAGCCTACCGTGCCCGCTCGCGCAGCAGGTAGCACCCTACATAGAGGCATTCGACGGATTCCGGCTCGGCCACGAGGCTGTAGCCGGCCACCGAGAAGATCGGTGCCTTCATAGCTGCCGGGGCCCTGGCCTACCTCGAGCGAGGCTCTCGTGCGCTCAAGAGACTGTTTGCCGCCGTTGGGGCAGTTGCACCGACGGCAGCGCAGCGACAGGCTGTGCCAGGAAGCAGACGTTTTCCATCAGCCTATCGAGGTCATTCGTCATTGCCACCTGTCGGGGCTGACCCTAAGCTAAAAATGATCTCGCACAGCATAAGAGTGATGGCCGTGCGCCATTTGAAGCGGCATTGCCAGAATGTAAACCAAGCATCATGACCGACGCAGCCCCGGCACTCTCGTATCCGTTCTCGGATCTCCCACTCCCTGGCCAAGCCACGGAAATCAAGCCTGGTGTGCTGTGGCTGCGCATGCCGCTGCCGTTTTCCCTGGATCACATCAACCTCTGGGCATTGAGCGACGGTCCTGGTTGGGCGGTCGTGGACACGGGAATTCGTAGCGTGGACGTAATGAACGCGTGGCTCGCCTTGCTCGCTCCGCGGGGGCCGCTAGCCGGCCGTCCCGTCTCCCGTGTGATGGTGACGCACATGCACCCGGATCATGTGGGCATGGCGGGATGGTTGACACGTCGCTTTGAATGCGCGCTGTGGATGACACGAGACGAGTATTTGAGCTGCCGGGTGATGCTTGCCGATACGGGGAGGGAAGCGCCAGTCGATGGCGTTCACTTCTATCGGAGGGCCGGATGGAGCGACACTGAGGTGGATGAGTACCGCACCCGGTTCGGTGACTTCGGCAATATGATCCATCCTTTGCCTGACAGCTTTGTGCGGCTCACGGATGGTCAGTTGTTGCGGATCGGGGATCAGGAATGGGAGGTCATCGTCGGCACAGGACATTCCCCCGAGCACGCGTGCTTCTACTCCCGCGAACTGGATTTGCTGATATCGGGGGATCAGGTTCTTCCCAGGATCAGTTCCAATACCTCCGTGTACGCCACCGAGCCGCATGCTAATCCTCTGCAGGGCTGGCTCGATTCCATCGACCGGTTGCTGCAACGCGTACCTGGGAGCGCCCTGGTCCTGCCTGCCCACAACGAACCTTTCCATGGCCTGCACCTACGGTTGGAGCAACTGCGTGCGAGCACCGTCAGAGGCACCGACCGCGTCAGGCAACAACTTGCGCAGCCTCTGAGGGTCATCGACCTGGTTCGCGCCCTGTACCGTTCGTCCATTGTTGCGGAGCAAATGCACCTCAACCTCGCGACCGGAGAGACGCTCGCCCACCTGAACTATCTCGACCAGCGTGGGGAAATCGTGTCTGCAGAGGACGAAGACGGTGCAATGCGCTATCGGCTCGCCTGATGCACTAATTTGCCCTCAAGGATATAGAAGCAACCCAATCAAGCCCTGTCATTGACTGGGTTCTCTACTTGTGTGTTTCGAGAGCAATGGGTTCTTGCACCAGCGCGTCGTGTACGGCCTCCAGATCTTTGAACACCGTGTTGGCGAACGAGTCCTGGCGCGGCACCTTTCACAGATGCTCGACCGGATTCAGCTCAAGGCTGGCAGAAACTCTAGGCGCATATTCTGTGGCACATCCAAGTGACCCGCGATGTGCCAACCCGCCTGATCCATGACCATCATGATGAACTCGACGGCATGGCGTCGCGCCATCTCGGCCAGGAACACCTGCATCGTCTCAGCGTTGGCCCAGGGCAGCACCAGAGAGTCAATCACGCCATCGTGCGTGCTGACGGCGGCGAAGGCGTACAGGGTCTGGCGTTGAGGCGTGCGCCGACGATGGGGCGTGAGCCCCTGGGCACCCAACACTGCCGGGGTGTTCCCAGCAGGCAGAAGCGCCCTTCGTGCTGGAATATCAGCCGCACGCGGCGACCATATTCAGCTTGACGCCTGACCTCTTGGCGCACTTGAACAGTGCTCTCAGAAAGGGGCCGTTTGTCATTCGATCGGGGCGCTTCGTCATCGCGGCTCGCAGCACCGGCACCTAGGATTCCTTGTGTGCGCTGGACGACATGTAGCGGAGCGGCGATGACCGCCGCCCCACGATCCAGAGCCTAACTCAAAGGAGACAAACACGTGTGCCAAATCGACATGCAGAAGCTCGCCGACGACGCTCGCTTCAACCGCTTTCATGCCAAGGTGCTTCTGTGGTGCCTGTTGATTCTCATCATCGACGGCTATGACATCGCCGTGGTGGGCATCGCCCTGCCGTCCATCATGCAGCAGATGGGCGTGAACGCATCGACTGCCGGTTTCATGGCCAGTTCGGCCCTGTTCGGCATGATGTTCGGCGCCATGGTTCTGGGCACGCTGTCCGACCGGATTGGTCGGCGCTGGGCCCTCTCCATTGGCGTCATGCTGTTCAGCGTGTTCACCGCGGCCGCCGGATTCACCAAGGATCCCATCAGCTTCAGCGTGGTGCGCTTCATCGCGGGCCTGGGGATTGGCGGTGTGCTGCCGGTCATCGTGGCACAGATGGTCGAGTACTCGCCCAAGAAGATCCGCAGCCTGATGACGGCGCTGATGACTTCGGGCTACGCACTGGGCGGCATCCTGGCCGCGGTGCTCGGCAAGCAGCTGATCGGCGAGTACGGCTGGCAGGTCGTTTTCATCGCAGCGGGTGTGCCGGTCCTGCTGATTCCGTTCATCTTGAAGCTGGTGCCGGAATCAATGACCTACCTGATCTCGCGCAGCCGCAACGGCGAACTGGCCGAAGTGGCCCGTAATCTCCAGCCGGGAGTCAAGCACCCGGCGGACGCCCAGTTCGTCGTGCCCACCGCCGACCGCGTGGCGGGTGCGCCGGTCTCCCGGCTGTTCCAGGACGGGCGAGGCCCGAGCACGGTGCTGTTCTGGATCGCCTTCTTCTCGGGCCTGTTCATGGTCTATGCGCTCAGCAGCTGGCTGACCAAGCTGATGGCTATGGCTGGCTACAGCCTGGGGTCTGCCCTCAGCTTCGTGATCGCGCTGAACGTTGGCGCCATCATCGGTGCCGTGGGAGGCGGGTGGCTCGCCGACAAGTTCAACATCAAGTGGGTGCTGGTGGGGATGTATGCGCTGGGCGGCGTGCTGCTGTACCTGATGACGTTCCAGACCTCGACCGAGCTGCGTTATCTGATCATCGGCGCGGTCGGCGCCTGCACCACCGGCGCGCAATTGGTGGCCTATGCCTACTGCGGGCAGTTTTACCCGATGTCCATCCGCTCGACCGGCATCGGCATGGCCTCCGGCGTGGGGCGCCTGGGCGCGATCGCGGCGCCGCTGCTAATCGGCCAGATCGTTGCGCTTGAGCTGCCGCTGGAGCAGAACTTCCTGGTGATCGGGGCTTTCGGAATCATCGGCTCGATCGCCCTGGCGTTCATCAGGCATGGCGGCCCGGCGTCGGTGGGCCCGCAAGAGGCTGCACGCGAGTTGCGCCCGTCGCAACAGACGCCGCAAAACGCCTGATCGTAGCCATCAAGGAAATTCGCTGTGTCTGTCTACATAGCCCCCCTGCGCGAAATGCTGTTCGCCATGAAAGAGGTCGGCGGCCTGGACGCGATCTGCGCCCAGCCCGACCATGAAGAAACCACGCCCGACCTGGTCGAGGCCATCCTGCAGGAGGCGGCTAATTACGCCGCTGGCGTGCTGGATCCGCTCAACCGCCCCGGCGACGTGCAGGGCGCGCGCTGGCACGATGGTCGGGTCACGCCCGCCGACGGCTTTCGCGAAGCCTGGGCCAGCTTCTGCGAGAACGGCTGGAACGGCATGCCCGCTGCCACCGAATGGGGCGGCCAGGGCCTGCCCACGCTGGTCTCCACCGCCGTGCTGGAGATGTGGAAGTCGTCCAACCTCGCGTTCAGCCTGTGCCAGATGCTCACGCTGGGCGCGGTGGAGGCCATTGCGCACCATGGCAGCGACGCACTCCAGCGCCGCTTCCTGGCACCCATGGTCGAGGGCCGCTGGACGGGCACCATGAACCTCACCGAGCCCCAGGCCGGCTCTGACCTGGCCGCGCTGCGCAGCCGTGCCGTACACGAGGGCGACCACTACCACGTCAGCGGCAACAAGATCTTCATCACCTGGGGCGAGCACGACATGGCCGAGAACATCGTGCACCTGGTGCTGGCGCGCCTACCCGATGCGCCACCGGGGGTGAAAGGCATCTCGCTGTTCCTGTGCCCGAAGTACCTGGTCAACGACGATGGCACCCTGGGCGAACGCAACGACTTGGCCTGCACGTCGATTGAGCACAAGATGGGCATCCACGGCAGCCCCACGGCGTCGATGAGTTTTGGCGACAGCGGCGGCGCTATCGGCTACCTGGTCGGCGAGCCGCACCAGGGGCTGGCCTGCATGTTCACCATGATGAACCACGCGCGGCTGAACGTTGGCCTGGAAGGCGTGGGCATTTCCGAGCGCGCCTACCAGCGCGCACGCGCCTATGCGCTGGAGCGGGTGCAGGGCAAGCCGCTGATCAGCGGCAGCACCGCCATCGCAGGCCACCCGGACGTGCGGCGCATGCTGATGGACATGAAGGCCCGCACCGAGGCCATGCGCGCGCTGGCCTACTTCTGCGCCGGTCAGATGGACCGCGCCGCGGGCCACGCCGATGCGCAGGAGCGCGCGCAGGCGCAGGCCCTGGTCGGCCTGCTGATACCGGTGGTCAAAGGCTGGTGTACCGACAGCGCGCAGGGCATCACGTCCGACGGCGTGCAGGTGCATGGCGGCATGGGCTACGTCGAGGAAACCGGCGCCTCCCAGCACATGCGCGACGCGCGCATCACGACCATCTACGAAGGCACCACGGGCATCCAGGCCAACGACCTGATCGGCCGCAAGCTGGCACGCGAGGGCGGGCGCACGCTGAAGGCGCTGCTGGGCCGCATCGACGGCGATGCGCGCCGGTTGGTCGAATCGCCCGATGCAGTGCTGGCGCAGATCGGCCGCGCGTTGGCAGCCGCTGCCCAGGCGCTGGACGAAGCGGTCGACTGGCTGCTGGCCCACGACGGTCAACCCGCGCAGTGCGCGGCGGGCGCCGTGCCCTTCCTGCGGCTGGCGGGCACCGTGATCGGCGGCTGGCTGTCGGCGCGCATGGCCGAAGCCGCTACCGCGCAACTCGCGGCGGGCGCGGGCGATGCGGGCTTTCTCGGTACCAAGCGCGCCACAGCCAGCCATTACGCGGCGCATGTCCTGGTGCAGGCGCCGATGCTGCGCGACATCGTCACGGGCGGCGCCGCCAGCACGCTGGCCCTGGCGGACGATCAACTCTGAATGATCCTGAAAGGAAACCCTCCCATGAAAATCCTGGTTCCCGTCAAGCGGGTGGTTGACTACAACGTCAAGGTCCGCGTCAAGAGCGATGGCAGCGGCGTGGACATCGCCAATGTCAAGATGAGCATGAACCCCTTCGACGAGATTGCCGTCGAAGAGGCTGTGCGGCTCAGGGAGAAAGGCGCGGCAACGGAGATCGTCGCCGTCTCGTGCGGCGTGTCTCAATGCCAGGAGACGCTGCGCACCGCCATGGCCATCGGTGCCGACCGCGGCATCCTAGTCGAGACCAATGAAGAACTGCAGCCGCTGGCCGTGGCTAAGCTGCTTAAGGCCCTGATCGACAAGGAACAGCCCGGCCTCGTGATCCTGGGCAAGCAGGCCATCGACGACGACTGCAACCAGACCGGCCAGATGCTGGCGGCGCTGGCCGGTCTGCCGCAAGCCACCTTCGCCTCCAAGGTCGAGCTCGCCAGCGACAAGGCAGCCGTGACCCGCGAAGTGGACGGCGGCCTGGAAACCCTTAGCCTCACGCTGCCCGCGGTCATCACCGCCGACCTGCGTCTGAACGAACCGCGCTACGTCACCTTGCCCAACATCATGAAGGCCAAGAAAAAGCCGCTGGACACCATCAAGCCCGAAGACCTCGGCGTTCAAGTCGCCCCGCGCCTGAAGACCCTGAAGGTGACCGAACCCGCCAAGCGCGGCGCCGGCGTGAAGGTGGCTGACGTGGCCGCCCTGGTCGAAAAACTCAAGAACGAAGCGAAGGTGATCTAAATGTCGGTACTCGTTATTGCTGAACACGACAACGCATCCATCAAGGGCGCAACCCTGAACACCGTGACGGCTGCAGCCGCTTGCGGTGGCGACGTGCACGTGCTGGTGGCCGGCCACAATGCCGGCGCTGCCGCACAAGCCGCCGCCCAGATCGCCGGTGTCGCCAAGGTCATCCACGCCGACGCCGCAGGCTTGGCCCACGGCCTGGCCGAGAACGTGGCCGCCCAGGTGCTGGCCATCGCCGGCAACTATAGCCACATCCTGTTCCCGGCCACGGCCGGCGGCAAGAACGTGGCCCCCCGCGTGGCCGCCAAGCTCGACGTCGCCCAGATCAGCGACATCACCAAGGTGGTGAGCGCCGACACCTTCGAACGCCCCATCTACGCCGGCAATGCCATCGCCACCGTGCAAAGCAGCGACGCCACCAAAGTCATCACCGTGCGCACCACCGGCTTCGACGCCACAGCGGCGACCGGAGGCAACGCAGCAGTGGAAACGGCAACCGCAGCGGCAGACACCGGCAAGAGCAGCTACGTGGGCAGCGAAATCGCCAAGAGCGACCGGCCCGAACTGACGGCGGCCAAGATCATCGTCTCCGGCGGCCGTGCGCTGGGCAGCAAGGAAAAATTCGACGAAGTCATCACCCCGCTGGCCGACAAGCTGGGCGCGGCCATCGGCGCGAGCCGCGCGGCGGTGGATGCGGGCTACGCGCCCAATGACCTGCAGGTGGGCCAGACCGGCAAGATCGTGGCGCCGCAGCTGTACGTGGCGGCGGGCATCTCGGGGGCGATCCAGCACCTGGCGGGCATGAAGGACTCCAAGGTGATCGTGGCGATCAACAAGGACCCGGAGGCGCCGATCTTCAGCGTGGCCGACTACGGGCTGGAGGCGGACCTGTTCGCGGCTGTGCCGGAACTCGTCAAGGCCTTTTAACTTGGATGAGATACACCATGGAGCTTCGGCATTTGCGTTGCTTTATAGCGGTGGCCGAAGAACTTCACTTTGGCCGCGCAGCGGAAAAGCTGCACATCGATCAGTCCCCTTTGTCGCGCACCATCAAGGAGATAGAGGAAGAGCTCGGGGCGCAACTGTTCACGCGAACCACGCGAAGCACCCGCCTGACCTTTGCCGGAATGGCATTCCTGGAGCGGGTGCCGCGAATCTTCGAAGCTCTGAAACAGGCGTGTGACGGCGTCAAGTCCGCCGCCAGTGGGTTTCAGGGACAGTTGCGCATCGCTTTGTCCGATGGCATCACGCCCTCGCGAATGCCGACGCTGCTGGCACGGTGCCGAGAGGAAGATCCAGAGATTGACATTCGGTTATTTGAGATGCCGTTGGACCAACAGATCAAGGGTCTGCACGATGACCTGTATGACGTCGGCTTTTCGATGGCCGAAGAGGTGGGCGACGGCATTGTGGTCAGGCCTGCGTGGGAAGACGAGCTGATGGTGGCGGTCCCAGCTCGCCATCCTGTGCTGGCCCACAAGCACGTTCCGTTGGAAGAAGTGCTGCGCTATCCGCTGGCGCTATGCGATCCGGCGATATGCGAAGGCCATGCACGCCAAGTTGATCGCGTTTTGCAGCGCTACGAGCAACAGCCACTGATCGCCCAGCGCGTGGCGTCCTATGAGGTGATGATGACCTTAGTCTCCGCCGGATTGGCACTTGGTTTGGCGGGCGCCGCGCACATTGCATCCGGCCGTGGGCCAGGTGTTGTGGCCCGGCGCTTGGCGGGCAAGTCGCAGATGCTGGCCACGTATCTGCTGCACCGTGACGTGGAGCCCTCCGAAATGCTGGCTCGGTTCATCGCACGAGTGGACTCCATTGATTCGGCGGATGGCTCCAGCGCCGCCGAGGACTCCTGATCCACCTGCTGAAAGGACCCAAGCCATGCCCCGATTCCTGTCGCTGCTGATGGCCGCTGCACTGACAGCCTCCTGTGGGCCATCCCAACCGACGGAAACCGTGGACTTCCTCGTGGCCCATCCTGAGCGTCTCAAGGAAGTCCAGCGCCTGTGCAAGGAAGAGCGCGCGAAGGCCGGCGAAGAACTCTGCCGACGTGCCGCCGAGGCCGCGAATCGCCGCTTCTTTGGTGACCGGCCGGAGCAGAAGTCCCAATAAGGTAACCTTCCGTCGCGGCGCCGCGACAAAGTTCTCGCAGTTACCTCATCACGCCGCAGCGCGCTCGCGCATGCGGCATTTTTATTGTCTTCGCCACCGCAAGAAGTCTGGCTCTTTTGGCCTGAATCCCCGCCATAACGGTCTTTGACCGGCCTGCACGCTCGCCTTGATCCTCGGCACTACGGCACGTTCCTGTGCCGTAGTGGGAGGTTGACCAATGCAAGGAACGAACGTGCTGTTCGGTCAGATTGCCGTCGTCTTCGGCATCGTGATCGCTGGCGTATGGAGCGCCACGCAATGGACAGCAGCGGCCCTGGGCTACCAGCTACGCCTGGGCTCGCCGTG
Organism: Simplicispira sp. GW247-4R2A; assembly: GCF_059424465.1. Lineage (NCBI taxonomy): Bacteria > Pseudomonadati > Pseudomonadota > Betaproteobacteria > Burkholderiales > Comamonadaceae > Simplicispira > Simplicispira sp. GW247-4R2A. The sequence goes on from NZ_JBWKZM010000024.1 coordinate 58,399, forward strand.
GTTCGACTTCTTCGGTACGCCGGTCTACCACCCCTGGGGCCTGTTCGAGTGGTGGTTCTTCTTCGACGCCTACGCGCCGCATATCTTCGACGCGGGCGGTGCCATTGCCGCAGGCAGCGGCCTGATCGCGATGGTAGTTGCCATCGGCATGTCGATCTGGCGCTCGCGCCAGTCCAAGCTGGTCACGACCTACGGCTCGGCCCGCTGGGCCAATGCGGAGGACATCCACAAGGCGGGCCTTGACCAGCCTGCGGGCGTGTTCCTCGGCCTGCATCGCCAGCAGTACCTGCGCCATGAAGGCCCGGAACACGTCCTGACATTCGCGCCCACCCGCTCGGGCAAAGGCGTGGGCCTGGTGGTTCCCACCTTGTTGAGCTGGCCTGCATCGGCCGTCATTCACGACATCAAGGGCGAGAACTGGAGCATCACCGCCGGCTGGCGCTCGCGCTTCTCGCATTGCCTGCTGTTCAACCCGACCGATGCGAAGTCGTCGGCCTACAACCCACTGCTGGAGGTGAGGCGCGGCGCGCACGAAGTGCGCGACGTGCAGAACATCGCAGACATTCTGGTCGATCCCGAAGGAGCACTGGAGCGGCGCAACCATTGGGAGAAGACCTCGCATGCGCTGCTGGTTGGGGCCATCCTGCACGTGCTCTACGCAGGCGAAGACAAGACGCTGCGCGGAGTCGCCAACTTCCTCAGCGACCCGGCCTGTCCCTTCGAGCTGACCCTGCATCGGATGATGACCACGCCGCACATCGGTGGTGGGCCGCATCTGGTGGTGGCATCGGCAGCGCGCGAAGTCCTGAACAAATCGGACAACGAGCGTTCCGGCGTGTTGAGCACCGCCATGTCATTCCTCGGCCTGTACCGCGACCCCACGGTGGCCGAAGTCACCTCGCGCTGCGACTGGCGCATTGCCGACCTGATCGCGGCCGAGCATCCGGTGTCGCTGTACCTGGTGGTGCCGCCTTCGGACATTTCGCGGACGAAACCGCTCATTCGCCTGATCCTCAACCAGATCGGGCGACGGCTGACGGAATCGCTCGACGGCAGCGACGGCATCGCGCGCCGCCACAAGCTGCTATTGATGCTCGACGAGTTCCCCGCGCTCGGACGGCTCGACTTCTTCGAGACGGCCCTGGCCTTCATGGCCGGCTACGGTATCCGCAGCTTCCTCATCGCCCAGTCGCTCAACCAGATTGACAAAGCCTACGGCCAGAACCATTCGATCCTGGACAACTGCCATGTCCGGGTGACGTTCGCCACCAACGACGAGCGCACCGCCAAGCGCATCTCCGAAACGCTGGGCACCGCGACCGAGCTGCGCGCGCAGCGCAACTACGCCGGCCACCGGCTCGCGCCATGGCTCGGGCATCTGATGGTGTCGCGCCAGGAGACGGCACGTCCGCTGCTCACGCCGGGCGAGGTAATGCAGCTTCCGCCCGACGAGGCCGTGGTGATGGTGTCCAGCGTGGCGCCCATCAAGGCCAAGAAGCTGCGCTACTACGCGGACAGCAATTTCAAGCGGCGCGTGCTTCCGCCGCCGGTGCTTGCAACCCTGTCCATGCAGGGGCGCTATGCCGATGTGCCACCGGAACGCGCCGACGACTGGAGCGGGCTGGCGATTCCCGCCATGCCGGTCGCACCGACGGCCGACGCCGCCGATGGGCTGGAGAACCTGGGTTCGGCCGACGACAGCGGCCCACGCCGCCAGCCCGAACTTTCCGAAGCCGTCACCTACGACCCCGACCTGGTTGCGCCCGCAGCCGACCTCGGGCTGCTCGATGACGACGACATGCCGCATCCCCTTCCTCGCCAGCTCGATCCGGCCCTGCAGCGCACGGCCCGGCTGGCTTCCCTCGACCCTGACGACGGAATCGACCTATGACCCAACACCGCCTCAATGTGTTCATCCAGCCGGAGCACAGCAAGCGGCTCGATGAACTGGCCGCCAAGAAGGGCGTGTCCAAGTCCAGCATCGTCGCGGCGGCCCTGGCCTCCTGGCTGTCGCCCGATGCGGCCGACCAGCGCGAGGCGGCAATTGCCAAGCGGCTGGACCGCCTGTCGCGCCACGCCGAGCGCCTGGAGCGCGACCAGAACATTGCCATCGAAACATTGGCGCTGTTCATCCGCTATTTCCTCACGGTGAGCACACCCGTGCCCGAGGCCCATCAGGATGCCGCTCGCGCCCAGGGCAAGGCCCGCTTCGAGCAGTTCGTCGAGCAGCTCGGTCGCCATTTGCTGCGCGGGCGCAGCCTGGTGCGGGATGTGGTGGAGGAACTGCACACCGATCCGACGCGACCGGAGGGCGCTGCGGCCGTCGCGGATGCCCAGGAGCGTGCCTTATGAGCGCCGTTCCTTCCTCCTTCACGGCCACCTCGCTGGATCGCCGCATCCAGATGCTGCGCACGGCCATGGGGCCGCTGATCGCTGCCGCGCTCGAAGACCCGGACGTGGTGGAAATCATGCTCAACCCCGATCGCACGCTCTGGGTGGATCGTCTGTCCACGGGCCGCGCGCCGATGGGCGTGGAACTGTCCGAGGCCGATGGCGAACGCATCATCCGCCTCGTTGCAGCTCACGTTGGCACGGAAGTTCATCGGGGCCAGCCGTTGTTGACGGCAGAGCTGCCCGAGACGGGCGAACGCTTCGAGGGCATCCTGCCGCCCGCCGCGCCGGGGCCGGCCTTCGCCTTGCGCAAGCGCGCCTTTGGCGTGATCCCACTGTCGCGCTACATCGAGGACGGAATGATGACCGCCGCGCAGGCGGGCCTGCTGGTGCGCGCCGTGCGCGAGCGCCAGAACATCCTGATCGCAGGCGGCACCAGCACGGGCAAGACCACGCTCGCCAATGCCTTGCTCGCCGAGATTGCCGCTACCGGTGACCGCGTGCTGGTGCTTGAAGACACGGTGGAGCTGCAATGCGCGGCGCGCGATCACGTACCGCTGCGCACGCGCCAGGGCGTGGTGTCGATGACCGAGCTGGTGCGCTCTTCCATGCGCCTGCGCCCGGATCGCGTGATCGTTGGCGAAGTGCGTGGTGCCGAGGCGCTGGATCTCATCAAGGTATGGGGCACGGGCCACCCCGGCGGCATCGCCACCATCCACGCCGGCTCCGCGCTGGGCGCGCTGCTGCGCCTGGAGCAACTGATTCTCGAAGTGGCGGAGAACCCGCCCCGTGCGCTGATCGCGGAAGCGGTCAACGTGGTCATCCACATCGCCGGGCGCGGACGCAAGCGCCGCATCGAGAGCATCGCCCGCGTCGTCGGCTTCGATGGCGCGGGCTACCAACTGGCGGATGCGCTGGAGGCTCCATTCCCGGAGCTGCTGTCGCAGTCCGACCTTTCTTCCCTGTCCCCTGACCAACCTGGAGAACTGCCATGACGCAGATGATCGTTCCTGCTTTCCGTATTTCTGCAAACCCGCTTGCCCTGCGCTGCCGTCCCGCGCGGCTGGATGGCTTGGCACGCCCAGCCCTGCAGGGCCTGATGCTCGCGGCGCTGATGCTGCTGCTCGCAGGCACCGCGCAGGCCGCCGGTTCCTCGATGCCTTGGGAGGGGCCGCTGCAATCCATCCTGGAGTCGATCCAGGGTCCGGTGGCCCGGATCATCGCGGTCATCATCATCATCGCCACGGGCCTGGCGCTGGCCTTCGGCGATACCTCGGGCGGTTTTCGCAAGCTGATCCAGATCGTCTTCGGTCTGTCGATCGCGTTTGCCGCGTCCTCGTTCTTCCTGTCGTTCTTCAGCTTCTCGGGCGGGGCTGTCGTATGAGCGCGGCCCACGATGGCGTGCAGGGGTTCGCTCCGGGGTTCGAAGTGCCACTGCACCGCTCGCTGACCGAGCCGATCCTGCTGGGCGGCGCGCCGCGCACGGTGGCGATTGCCAATGGCACCTTGGCCGCGGCCGTGGGCTTGGGCCTGCAACTGTGGATTCCGGGCCTGGTGCTCTGGATCGCCGGCCATGCGTTGGCGGTCTGGGGCGCGCGTGTCGATCCGCGGTTCATGCAAGTCTTCGCGCGCCATATCAAGCACCGGCCGCTGCTGGACGTGTAGGGGCAAAGGGAGATATCGCATGCTGAACCTTGCCGAATACCGCCAGCGCCCGGCCTTGCTGGCTGACTGGCTGCCTTGGGCCGGGCTGATCGCTCCGGGCGTCGTGCTGAATAAGGATGGCTCCTTCCAGCGCACGGCGCGCTTTCGGGGGCCAGACCTCGACAGTGCCACGCAGGGCGAGCTGATCTCTACGTCAGCACGGTTGAACAACGCGCTGCGCAGGCTGGGTTCGGGCTGGGCCTTGTTCATCGAAGCCGAGCGCCGGCCCGCCGCCAACTACCCGCACTCGGAGTTTCCCGAGCCGCTGTCGTGGCTGGTGGACGAGGAGCGACGGGCCGCCTTTGAGGACTTGGGCAATCACTTCGAGAGCGGCTACCACCTCACGCTGGTGTACCTGCCGCCCGAGGAGGCCCGTGCCCGTGCCGCGGGCCTGCTGTACGAGAACCGGCTGACCGAAGGCGTCGATTGGCGCGAGCGCCTGACTGCCTTCATCGCGGAGACGGAACGCATCTTTGACCTGCTCGACGGCGTGATGCCGGAGATCGCCTGGCTCGACGATAGCCAGACGCTGACCTACCTGCACGCCACCGTGTCTACACGGCGTTACCGCGTGGGCGTGCCCGAGGTGCCATTCCACCTCGATGCGCTGCTGGCCGACGCGCCGCTGATCGGTGGCTTGGCGCCGATGCTGGGCGACCAGCACCTGCGCGTGGTGTCGGTGCGCGGTTTTCCGATCTCGACTTGGCCGGGGATTCTGGACGACCTCAACCGTCTGGGCTTCGCGTATCGCTGGAGTACGCGCTTTCTCTGCCTGGACAAAGCCGAGGCGGAAAAAGAACTCGCCCGCCTGCGCCGTCAGTGGTTCGCCAAACGCAAGAACGTCATCGCGCTGCTGCGCGAGACGATCTTCCAGCAGGAAAGCCCGCTGGTCGATACCGACGCCAGCAACAAGGCCACCGATGCCGATGCCGCCTTGCAGGAGCTGGGCAGCGATCAAGTGGCCTTCGGCTACGTGACAGCGACCGTCACCGTCATGGACGCGGATGCCGCCGTGGCCAACGAGAAGCTGCGCAGGGTGGAGCGCGTCATCCAGGGGCGTGGCTTCGTCACCATCCCCGAAACGCTCAACGCCGTGGATGCGTGGCTGTCGTCCATTCCGGGCCATGCCTACGCCAACGTCCGCCAGCCCATCGTCTCCACGTTGAACCTGGCGCACCTGATGCCGGTGTCGGCGGTATGGGCCGGGCCGGAGAAGAACGCGCACCTCGACGGCCCGCCGCTGATCGTCACGCGCACTGAGGGCGCGACGCCGTTCCGGCTGGTGACGCACATCGGCGACGTGGGCCACACGCTGGTGGCTGGCCCTACGGGCATGGGCAAGTCGGTGCTGCTCGCCACCTTGGCGATGCAGTTTCGGCGCTATCGCGGCTCGCGCATCTTTGCCTTCGACATGGGGCGCTCGATGCGCGCCACCATCCTCGGGCTGGGTGGTGAGCACTACGACCTCGGGATGGATGGCGAGATCGCGTTTCAGCCTCTCGCCCGCATCGACCGCGAGGGCTACCGCACCTGGGCCGCCGAATGGATCGAAGGGCGCTTGCGGCATGAGAGCGTGGCCGTCGGCCCCGAAGAGAAGGCCGCTATCTGGTCGGCGCTCGGCAGTCTCGCCGGTGCGCCGATGGAACAGCGCACGATGACGGGCCTGTCGGTACTGCTGCAATCGAATGCGCTGCGCCAGGCGCTTGCGCCGTACGTGCTGGGCGGCGCCCACGGCAAGCTGCTGGATGCGGATTCGGATCGCCTGGGCGCTGGCTCCGTGCAGTGCTTCGAGATGGAGGAATTGATGCACAGCAAGGCCGCCGTCATGGCCGTGCTGCACTACCTCTTTGCGCGCTTCGATGAGCGCTTTGACGGTGCGCCCACGCTGCTGATCCTCGATGAAGCCTGGCTGTTCCTCGATGACCCGGTGTTTGCCGCGCGCATTCGCCAGTGGCTCAAGACGTTGCGCAAGAAGAACGTGTCGGTCATCTTCGCCACGCAGAGCCTGGCCGACATCAAGGATTCGAGCATCGCGCCCGCGATCATCGAAAGCTGCGCGAGCCGCATCTTCCTGCCGAACCCGCAGGCGACCGAGCCGCAGATTCGCACGATCTACGAAGGCTTTGGGCTGAACTTGCGCCAGATCGAGATCGTCGCCACCGCGCAGCCCAAGCGCGACTACTACTACCAATCCCGCCTCGGCAATCGCCTGTTCGACCTCGACCTGGGACCGGCGACGCTGGCCTTCGCGGGCGCATCCACGGCGCAGGACCAGCGCGACATCGACGCGGTGCTCGCTGCCGCCAGCACCTCCACACCTTCCGCTTCCACCCCGTTCGCAGCCGCATGGCTGCGC
>NZ_JBWKZM010000025.1:0-64246 GCF_059424465.1 Simplicispira sp. GW247-4R2A
TCCCGCCCGCTACGCCCTTGAGGGTGGGGGTGACTGGCTACCGGGCGGGCGATCTGCGTTGTTGGGCGGTGCTCGGAATCCTCACGTACCTCCAGTACGTTCCGGTTCCTGTGCTCCGGCCGCCTAGCCGCTCATCCCGCTCGCTACGCCCTTGCGTGCGGGGTCGGAATACAAGTGACAATTCCAATTGCCTATGCCTGCTACCCATTCCCTTGAACTGCTGATCCAGGCGCTGCGCCGCCTCCCGGGCGTGGGGGCGAAGTCTGCGGCGCGGATGGCGTTTCATTTGCTGCAGCACGACCGCGAGGGTGCGCAGGCGCTGTCGCGTGCGCTGGCGGGCGCGGTGGAGCAGGTGCGGCATTGCGCGCGCTGCCATACCTTCACCGAGACTGAGGTGTGCGCTGTCTGTCTGGACCCGGAGCGCGACGCGACGCGCTTGTGCGTGGTGGAGACGCCTGCCGACCAGGCGGCGCTGGAGCGCACCGGGGCGTTTCGCGGGCTGTATTTCGTGCTCATGGGGCGGCTCAGCCCGCTCGATGGCATTGGGCCGGCCGAGATCGGCGTCAAGGCACTGCTTGAGCGGGCACGCGACGGTGTGGTGCAGGAGGTGATTCTTGCCACCAACTTCACCGCCGAAGGCGAGGCGACCGCGCACGTGATCGGCGAGGCGCTGCGGCAGGGCGGCCTGGCGGTGACGCGTCTGGCACGTGGTGTGCCGGTGGGCAGTGAATTGGAATTTGTCGATCTGGGCACCATTGCCCATGCGCTGGCCGACCGGCGCTGATAGCGCAGCAGGTAGCCGCGCAAACCGGCACAATGCGCCGGAACTTCACAATGCCCGTCAGGGGCTGCCGCCACCATGAACCCTTCTGCACTTCCCCCGTTTACGCTGGCCTATTGGTGCGTACTGATCATGGCCGTACTACCGTTCTTCTGCGGCTTGTTTGCCAAGCGCGGCGGCGTGGGCAAGAAGCGCAGCGAGGGGGGCTACGACAACCACAATCCCCGCGCCTGGCTCGCGAAGCAGGAGGGTGCGGCCGCTCGCGCCAATGCGGCGCAGGCCAACAGTTTCGAGGCGCTGCCGTTTTTCATCGGCGCGGTCATCATTGCGCACCAGCTTGGCGCCCCGCAAGGCCGCCTGGATATGCTGGCGATTGCCTTCGTGCTGCTGCGCATCGTCTACATCGCACTTTACGTGGGTGACAAGGCGACCCTGCGCAGCACGGTCTGGGGTGTGGCGCTGATGGTCAATATTGCGATCTTGTTCAGCGGTTACCGCTGATCACCGCCTGAACGAAGGAATCCACCATGAACATCAACCTCAGTATTGGCCCGCTGGTGGCGCTCGTCGCGGGCATTCTCATCCTGGTGTTTCCCCGGCTGCTCAGCACCATTGTCGCGCTCTACCTCATCGTGATTGGCGTGTTCGGTCTGATTGGCGTGCACCAGTTGCGCTTCTAGGGCGATGCTGAATAAGTCACCGCGATGACGCGCGCCGTGCATCGGGATGGAATGCAAGGCGAAAACCGCAGCCATAGCCGTAGCTATGGCGAGGATTTGCAACGCCGCAGACCGCCCGAGGTACGGATGCGCGGCGCGTGAGGGACTTGTTCAACATTGCCCCAGGTGCTATTTGTGCTGTTTGCGCCTGATCTTGGCCGCCTTCCCTGCGCTGCGTGAGTGCTTTGCAGGCTTGCCAGCGGTGCGTTTGCCTGAACTGCCACGCGCGCTGCTCTTGGCCTGAGATATGCGCACGGGAAGGTAGAGCACCACACTCTGGCCCGGACGGAAGGCAGCGCCCGACTTCACGTCGTTCCATGAGGCCACATCGGCCGTTGTAATGTGGTAGCGCCGGGCAATGCTGGTGACACTCTCGCGCCGGCCGGCCTTCACGGTGGTGCGCCGTGTCACCACTTCGGGGGTAAAGGCAATCTGCCCGTTGTCGGCAACTGTGGATGTCACGTCGGCCTTGACGGTGGTGGAACGCGGCACCAGCAAGGCTGAGCCCGCCTTGATCAGCATGTGCGGCGGGATGCCGTTGATACTGCGCAAGTCGCGCTCGTCCATGCCGCTGCTGCGTGCTGCCTGGGCAACGCTCATGGTCGAGGGCAGGGTCCATACCGTCCAACTGGCGTACTGGCCCTGGGTATAGGCCTCGAAATTGCGCTCGAACGCTTTGGCGTTGTCCCAGGGCAGCAGGATCTGAGGGGTTCCGGCGGCCAGGATGACCGGGCGGTGCAGCGAGGGGTTGAGTTCCTTGAAGTCTTCTTCGCGGACACCGGCGAACTGCGCTGCCAGTGCCACATCGATGTCTCTGGAAATATCGATGGTGTCGAAATACGGGTGGTTTTCAATCAGCGGCAACTCGGTGGCAAACAACCGAGGGTTGGCGACGATATTTTTCACCGCCTGCAATTTGGGGACATACAACCGGGTTTCCGGGGGCATGGTCAGGTCGTCGTAGCCTGTGGGCAGGCCCGCCTTCTGGTTGCGTGCAATGGCACGGCTCACGTTGCCCTCGCCCCAGTTGTAGGCAGCAAGTGCCAGTTGCCAGTCGCCAAACATGTTGTAGAGCTTTTGCAGATAGTCCAGCGCCGCGCGGGTGGAGGCGAGTACGTCGCGCCGGTCGTCGCGAAAGGCATTCTGTTTGAGCTCGAAATAATCGCCCGTGGCGGGCATGAACTGCCACATGCCGGCCGCCTTGGCAGAGGAGACGGCCAGTGGGTTGAACGCGCTCTCTACATAGGGCAACAGCGCAAGCTCCGTGGGCATGCCTCGGCGTTCCAGCTCTTCAACGATGTGGAACAGGTATTTGCGCGAGCGCTCCGTCATGCGCTGCATGTAGTCGGGCCGACTGGCGTACCACTGCTCGCGGTCCCGCACCAGGTCGTTGTCCAAGTTGGGCATGGCAAAGCCACGGCGAATGCGGTCCCACAAATCTGTCGGTGCAAACAGCGGCGTCACGGTGTGGGTACTGGTCTGTGCGGCCGTAATCGGTTGCAGCGGGCCTTGCGGGTACAGCGGCGTGTGCGGGAAGGCCACGGCTGAAGACGGCGTGGCGCCTTCCTCGGTGGGGGTCTTGGGCTGGACGGGCGCTGCGCAACCGCTCAGCCACAAGGCGCCTGCGAGGCAGGCGATGTGCAGAAGTTTCTTCAAAATTGGTTTTTCCATTCACGCAGGGCGGCAAAGACTGCCGCCTCGTCGCGTGTATCGGTGTGGGGCGCATGGGCCGCCACGCTGGCAATGACTGCGTGCTCGCGGCTGCGCAGGAAGGGGTTGATGGCGTGCTCCATGGCAATGGTGGAGGGCAGGGTGGGCAGGCCGCGAGCACGCAGTTGCTCGCACTCCTGGCTGTAGTCGTGCAATTGGGTATTGCCAGGCTCCACCGCACGGGCAAAGCGCAGGTTGGCCAGCGTGTACTCGTGGGCGCAGCACACCCGCGTGTCGCCGGGCAGGGCAGCCAGGGCATCGAGTGACGCCAGCATCTGCGCTGGCGTGCCTTCGAGCAAGCGCCCGCAGCCGCCGGAAAACAGGGTGTCACCGCAAAACAGCAGTGGTGCCTCGCCAGGGCAGTGGGCGTAGTAGGCAATATGGCCTGCGGTGTGGCCGGGAACGTCCAGCACAGAGAAGCGCAAGCCCAATGCCGCGACCATGTCACCCTGCTGCACATGCTCAAAGGGTTCAGGGATGCGCTCGTGGGCTGGGCCTACCACATGGGCGCCGGTGGCGTCCCGCAGCGCGGCCACGCCGCCGACATGATCGGGGTGGTGGTGGGTGACTAGAATGGTTTGCAACGCCAGCCGGTGTTCCCGCAGGCACTCCAGCACGGGCTCTGCCTGCCCCGGGTCCACGACGATGGCTTGGCATGCGTCGTGCAGCAACCACAGATAGTTGTCGGAGAATGCGGGGATTGCTAACAGCTTCATGACCGCACAAATTATAGGTTTGCATCAATGGTTCGACTCTCCGCCCGGCCGCTACCTGCTGGAATGGGAGCAAGCGCGCTATGACGCTGCGGTGGCCGATGCCTTCGGCTACCACAGCTTGCAATTGGGCATGCCGCTGCTCGACGGCCTGCGTGCCAACCGCATGCCGCACCGCTGGCGGGCGCTGGCCCATCCCGACCTGTTGGCCGCAGCGCCGGCCCCTGAATTGCTAGCCGACCCCGTCGCTTTGCCCTTCCCCGAAAGCAGCATCGATCTGCTGCTGCTGCCCCACACGCTGGAGCTGAGCCACGACCCGCATGCGGCGCTGCGCGAAGCTGCGCGCGTGCTGGTGCCCGAGGGCAAGCTGGTGATCAGTGGATTGAACCCGGTGAGTTTGTGGACCTGGCGCCAGGCGCGCTCGCGCTGGTACCGCCGTATGGGCTGTGGAAGCCTGTATCTGCCGGATGGTGGCGAAGTGATCGGCCACTGGCGCCTGCGCGATTGGCTTCGGCTCCTGAGTTTCGAGGTGGAATCGCTGGAGTTTGGCTGCTACCGGCCCGCCGTGCGCAGTGCGCGTTGGCTCGATCGCTTTGCCTGGATGGACGCTGTCGGTGCGCGCGCCTGGCCGATTTTTGGCGCTGCCTATTTCGTGGTGGCCGTCAAGCGCGTGCACGGCATGCGCTTGCTCGAGCCGGCCTGGCGAACGGGCGCCAAGCACGCCGGCGCGCAAATCCCGGTGGCCAACCGCAGCGCTTAAGGCAATGCTGAACAAGTCCCTCACGCGCCGCGCATCCGTACCTCGGGCGGTCTGCGGCGTTGCAAATCCTCGCCATAGCTGCGGCTATGGCTGCGGTTTGCGCCTTGCATTCCATCCCGATGCACGGCGCGCGCCATCGCGGCGACTTGTTCAGCATCGCCCTCAGGCCCAACGAATTTGATGAAACTGGAAAGACTGGAAACACTGCGTGAACGAAATCGTGATTTACACCGATGGTGCTTGCAAAGGCAACCCAGGCCCCGGCGGCTGGGGTGCCGTACTGAAATCTGGCACCACCGAGAAAGAGCTGTTTGGGGGGGAACTGGGCACCACCAACAACCGCATGGAGCTGACGGCGGTGATTGAGGCTTTGACAGCGCTCAAGCGCCCCTGTGCTGTCACGCTGTACCTCGACAGCGAATACGTGCGCAAGGGCATTACCGAGTGGATTTCTGGCTGGAAAGCGCGCGGTTGGCGCACAGCGGCCAAGCAACCGGTAAAAAATGTCGAGCTTTGGCAGCGACTGGATGCTTTGGTGAGCGATGCCGGGCACCGTATTGAATGGCGCTGGGTCAAGGGCCATTCGGGTGACCCGGGCAATGAGCGCGCGGATGGCTTGGCCAATCGGGGCGTGGACCAGGCGCTCAGACGTGGCCAGACAAAAGCGTGAGCAAGGAATCGAGGTTGTTCAGCGCATGCTGCTGACATAGGCCACCACGGCGGCGATGTCGGCATCGCTCATCTGGCGCGTGTTGGACACCATGAGCGAATCGGCGCGCGGGCTTTTGCCGTCGCGGTAGAGCGTGAGTGTCTTTTTCAGGTAGTCGGGTTGCTGGCCGGCGATGCGGGCAATCTGCGCATTGCCGCGTCCGTTGTCACCGTGGCAGCGAAAGCAGATCTTGCTGAAGTAGTCCTTGCCTTGGGCCGCGAGCGCTGCGTCCTTGGCCGGCTGCGGCGCCACCGTCTGGGCCGAATAGAAGAGCACCATGCCGATCTTCTCATCGGCTTCCAGGGCGCGGATCATGCCCTCCATCCACATATCGCGGCGGCGCCCGTCTGCGAACTGGCGCACTTGCTCGAGCAGATAGGCTGCGTTCTGGCCTGCCAGGTTGGGTACGGACGGCTTGCTGCTGTTGCCACCCACACCATGGCAGTTGGCGCACACGGCGGCCACTTTGCGTCCGGTGGCCAGGAGCTGTTGCGCCAGTTCCGGGTCGGCCTGCGCTTGGGCAAAGCGCGCGTCCAGGTCGGTGCCAGCGGTGGCGCGTGCCCGGGCCGTCTGAGCGAGGGCGGCCGGGCAGGTGATGAATGCGATGACGGCGGCGAGAAAGGCGAGGAAGCGGAACATCGAATAATGACCTTATTAAATATAGGGAAATTATCGAGAGGCGCCCCAGGCCATGCCTTGACCGGTATCAATCACACGAACGAAACGGCTTTCCACCGACGCGGTGGCCGCTTCCGCGCTCAGCCTGCCATGCGGCTCATGGCGGCCTCGATCGCCTGGGAAGACGGCGGCCGCACCAGGCGCGCCACTTCTTGCCCGCCGCGCAGGAAGACCAGCGTTGGCCAGAGCTTGACGGCGAAACTTCGGCCCAGCGGCCGCCCCTTGCCGTCTTCGACCTTGATGTGGACAAGGTTCGGGTGGCCCTTGAAGGCCTGTTCGATGAGCGGTTGCGCTGCCTGGCAATGGCCGCACCATGGGGTGCCGAATTCAAGCACGGTGGGTTCGGCAAGCTGGTCTATCTGGTCGCGGCTGGGTTCGGCGGAAAGCGGGCGGGCGGTGTAGGGCATGAAGGGCTCCGTGAAAAATCTGTCCCAAGCGCAGTGAAGGGAGCATGCCGTGGCTTGTAGATGCATTCGCCTTCCGGCCGGCGTCCTGGAGGTTTTTTAAATCACGCCGTCAAATACCATCACGTCGACCATTTCGCCGGCGGCCACGTTGCCGCTTGCATGCGGCAGCACGATCAGACTGTTGGCGCGCACCATGGAGCTGAGCACGCCCGAGCCCTGGTTGCCGGTGACGCGCACTTCGAGTTGGCCGTCGGCGCCCACACCGACCAGGCCCCGTTGGTATTCGGTGCGGCCCGCTTTCTTGCGAATCGCCTCGCTGCTGCGCGCGCGCAGCAGCGGTGGTGGCGCCTGGGTGCAGCCCATCATGCGCAGCAGGGCGGGGCGCACAAACGCGAGGAAGGTCACCATGACCGCCACCGGATTGCCCGGCAGGCCAAACAGCAGCGCTTCGTTGGGAAATATATTGCTCCTGATAAATGAGCTGCTAGCGCTTTCTGCGTATGCGCCAGAGCCATTTTTGACCCATATTTTGTCGCGTGGAATGCGCCCCACCGCCATTGGCCGGCCGGGGCGCATGGCAATGCGCCAGAACGCCACGTCGCCCAGCTCGCGCATCATGCTGCGGGTATGGTCGGCTTCGCCCACGCTCACGCCCCCGCTGGTGATGACGGCGTCGGCCTGGGCGGCAGCGCGCGCAAAGGCGTCCCGCAGCAGCGCGGGGTCGTCCCGCACCACGCCGAGGTCGATAGCCTCCACGCCAAGGCGCGTGAGCAGGCCGAACAGTGTGTAGCGATTGCTGTCGTACACGGCGCCCTCGCGCGGGGGCTCGCCCAGGCTCAGGATTTCGTCGCCGGTCGAAAAATACGCCACACGCAGGCGCCGCAGCACCTGCACCTGCGCCATGCCGAGACTGGCCAGCAGGCCGATTGCCGCGGGCGTGATGCGCTCGCCGGCTGCCAGCGCCCCGGCGCCCTGCATCAGGTCCTCGCCGGCCAAGCGCCGGTTGTCGCCGGCGCGCAGCAGGTCTGGCGCGATGTGGATGTGCTCGCCGTCGGCCTGTGTGAACTCCTGCGGCACCACGGTGTCCAGCCCTTCGGGCATGACCGCGCCGGTCATGATGCGCACGCATTCGCCGCTCTGCACGCTGCCGCGCCAGGCCGCACCCGCCAGGGCTGTGCCGACCACGCGCAGGCGCAGGCTCTGGCCGGGGCGCAGCGCGCCGCCGTCAAAGGCGTAGCCGTCCATGGCGGAGTTGTCGTGCGGCGGCACGCTCACGGGGGAAACCACGTCTGCAGCGAGCACGCGGCCAAGGGCGTCGTGCAGAGCGACGGTTTCACGCTCTTGCACCGGCTGCACCAGGCGCTGGAGAAACGCCGTCACCTGGGTACTGCTCATCGCCTGCGGGTCGTAGCCCTCCAGGCTGGCGGCGATCTGTTCGATGCTGGTCATGGCGCAGGCTCAGGTTGGGCTGCGCGATTCCAACGCTTGCAGCTCGGCGAGGGTGTTGGCGTTGAAGAAGGCGCTGGCGTTGTCGCCCGGTGCATCAAAGGGGACGATGGCACAGCGGTGCTGGCTTGTCCAAGCGTCGATCTTGCGCCCGCCGCCCTGGGTGAAGCGCACCAGGCTTTCCAGCAACTCGACCCGCAGCAGGCAGAACACCGGCTGTGGCCGCACTTGCAGGCTGCCGTCCTTGCCCGCTTCGGGCGCGGCGGCCATGGCGATATCGGCCTGTTCCTGCTCGGCCGCCTGCGCCAGGCGCTGGGCCAGGTCCAGCGGGAACAGCGGGGTGTCGCAGGGCACGGTGAGCAGCCAGGGCGTCTCGCAGCGCTCCAGCCCGGTGAGAAAACCCGAGAGCGGGCCGGAAAAGTCGCTGTCGCCATCGGGCCACACCGGCACGCCAAAGGATTCATAGGCCGCCAGGTTGCGATTGGCGTTGACCATGGTCGCGCCGACCTGCCTCTGCAGGCGCAGCAGCGTGTGCAGCGCCAGCGGCACGCCGCGAAACGCCTGCAGGCCTTTGTCCACCCCACCCATGCGTGAGCCGCGGCCGCCAGCGAGGATCAGTCCGGTGATGTTCTGGGTGTCAATCATGGCGGTTTGCCTGCGCGGCGGGGGCCGCGCAGGAGAAGAAGAGGGAAAGGGTTGGCGCGCTACCCACCGATGTAGCTCATTTCAACGCGGCGTGGCGCGGCGCTGTCTCGGCTGGCGTCGGCGGGCAGGCTGGCGCGCAGCTCGGAGTAGCGGTCAGCCCGGCCTTGCCAGATGGCGGCGATGGCGTCGTTCAGGTTGGCGTCGCTGGCGCCGCCGCGCAGCAGCGCGCGCAGGTCGTAGCCCTGGCCGGCGAACAGGCACAAATACATGCGTCCCTCGGTGGAGAGGCGGGCGCGGTTGCAGGCGCCGCAGAACGCCTGGGTGACGCTGCTGATCACGCCCACCTCGCCAAGCAGCGGGTCATGGCGGCCAGCGGTGTCGGCGTAGCCCCAGCGCTCGGCGGTTTCGCCTGGCGCGCTGGGATCGAGCGGCACCAGCGGCAGCTCGGCGCGCAGCAGGGCGATCACCTCGCGGGACGGCAGCACTTCGTCCATGCGCCACCCGTTGGTGGCGCCGACGTCCATGTATTCAATGAAGCGCAGTGTGATGCCGGTGCCGCGAAAGTGGCGCGCCATGGGCAGAATTTCGTGCTCGTTGGTGCCGCGCTTGACCACCATGTTGACCTTCAGGCCCGAGAGGCCTGCTTCGCGTGCCGCGTCGATCCCTGCCAGCACGTCGGCCACCGGGAAGTCCACATCGTTCATGCGCCGGAACACGGCATCGTCAAGCCCGTCGAGGCTGACGGTGACACGGTTCAGGCCAGCTTCCTTCAAGGCGTGTGCCTTGCGTGCCAGTAGCGAGCCATTGGTGGTCAGCGTGAGTTCAGGAGGCTGACCATCGACCGTGCGCAGCGCGGCCAGTTGCGCCACCAGATCCTCAATGTCCTTGCGCAGCAGCGGCTCGCCGCCGGTGAGGCGAATCTTGCGCACGCCATGCGCCAGGAACGCGCGCGCCAGGCGGGTGATTTCCTCGAACGTGAGCAGCGCGCTGTGGGGTAGGTAAGCGTGTTCCTTGTCGAACACTTCCTTGGGCATGCAGTAGTTGCAGCGGAAGTTGCAGCGGTCGGTCACGCTGATGCGCAGGTCGCGCAGCGGCCTGTTCAATGTGTCGACCAAACGGCCCGATGGCGCCGCGCCCGTGCCCGCCGGGACGGCAAGCGCCGCCACCCGGGCATCGACCAGAGGAATCACGCGTTCAGCCATGCCCCGATTTTGCCGCACACCCCGAATAGGGTCATTCGCGGTCAGCAAGATTCACACGCAGCGCGCCCCATCCACCTCGATGCAGACGCCGCTGATGAACGCCGCCTCGTCGCTGGCGAGGTACAAGGCGGCGTTGGCCACATCCAGCGCGGTCGAAAAGCGCCCCAGCGGAATGGTGGCGAGAAACTTCGCCCGGCGCGCCTCGTCCACCGGGCCGCCGGCGAATTCGGCGGCCAGGCCGGTGTCGGGGTTGAACACGGGGTTCAAGCAATTGACGCGGATGTTCTCGGGCCCGAGTTCTGCGGCCATGGATTTGCTGGTGGTGATCACCGCGCCCTTGGAACCGTTGTACCAGGTCAGGCCTGGCCTGGGCCGCAGGCCCGCCGTGGAGGCGATGTTGATGAAACTGCCGCCACTCCTGGCCCCATCGGCCAGCGGTGGGTTGGCGCGCATGGCTGGCACGGCGTGGATGGCCGAGAGGTAGATGCTTTTCACGTTGATCGCATAGACCTTGTCGAAGTCCTCCTCGCACACTTCCAGCATGGGGCGGTTGCGGTGCGTCCAGCCGGCGTTGTTGACCACCACGTCGAGTCGGCCGTAGAGGCGCACGGCCTCCGCCACCAGGGCTTTCACCTCGGCAGAGCGGGTCACGTCGGCGCGAAAGAACTGCGCCTCGCCACCGGCAGCCCGAATCGCCAGGGCCACGCGCTCGCCCGCATCGGCGTTGATGTCGTTGACGATGACGCGTGCGCCCTCGGCGGCCAGGCGCAGGGCAATGCCCTCGCCAATGCCGCTGCCGGCGCCGGTGACGATGATGGACTTCTGGGCGAGACGCATGGGCGGGTCTTTCGTGACAGTTGGAGGGACGGGGTGCTGGCCCGAAGAGTGCCTATTCTGGCGCGAAGCAGGCGGGCGGAGTGGCTGTCTCGTGCACTGCTGCGACTTGATGCGGATCAGGTCGTTGAGCGCCGTGCCGCAACACAATCCGGGCTTGGGCCCAACCCGGGCCTTTTGGAGCCCATTGTGATTGCGCATTCTTCCTGCCGCCGCTCTCGCCTCGCCACCCGCCGTGCCGTGGTGCAAACCCTGGCAGCCGCCTTGCTGCTTCCCGCCATGAGCGCAGCACAAGCGCAGATTGCGGTCTCCACGGCCATTAACCGCATCGCCCGCTACCGCGCTTTGTCGCAGCGCATCGCCAAGGCCTATGCGCAAATGCAACTGGCGGTGCTGCCCGATCAGGCGACCAGCGTCATGGCATCGGCCAGGAAGCTGGTGCGCTCGGGCTTTGACGATTTGGCGAGCGTGCCCTGGCCCGCAGACCTGGCGCAGCAAATCACCGAGGTCCACAAATCGGTGGATACGCTCGAAGCGCTGCTCGTCATGCCGCCCACCGTGCAGTCGGTGGCCGCCGTGGCGGCGCAGGCCGACCGCATGCTGGCCGTCGCCAACACGGCGACCGAGGCGTTCGAGAAATCGTCCAAAGCGTCTACCGCGAAACTGGTAAACCTTGCCGGCCGCCAGCGTGCGCTCTCGCAGCGCCTTGCCAAGAACTATTTTCTGCTGGCCACCGGCGGCGATTTCAAAGGCGCGCGGGCGCAACTGGCAAGCGATGCGGACGAGTTTCACAAAGCCATGGCGACCCTGGCCTCAGCGCCGCTGTCCACGCCCGCCATTCGCGACGAGTTGGCGCTGGGCGATGGGCAATGGCTGTTCTTCAGCGCGGCCTTGCAGCGCAAGGCCGATGCGCGCGGCCTGGCTGATGTAGCGACCACGAGCGAGCGCTTGCTGGAAGTGACCGACCGCCTTACGAATCTGTACGACGCGGCGCTCAAGCAAGTGCTGGGCTGAGGTGCTGGGCGGAAACGCTGGCGATACGCCTGACCGGCGCTGAAACGGCCGTCAGCCGTGGCGGATGGCCACGGTCTTGAGCGTGGTGAAGCCATACAGCGCTTCAAAACCCTTCTCGCGCCCATAGCCCGACGACTTCACGCCGCCAAACGGCAGTTCCACCCCGCCGCCCGCGCCGTAGTTGTTGATGAACACCTGCCCGCATTGCAATCGCCGCGCCATCCGCAACTGGCGTGCGCCCTGCTGAGTCCATACGCCGGCGACCAGGCCGAAGCGCGTGCCATTGGCCAGCTGCACCGCGTGGTCCTCGTCGTCAAAGGGCATGGCACAGAGCACCGGCCCGAAGATTTCCTCTTGCGCCAGACGGTGCTCCGGGGGAACATCGCGCAGCAAGGTGGGGGCCGCGTAGAAGCCGCCCGGGGGCGCCTCAGGGACCACGCTGCCCTGGGCCACGGTGGCAATACCGGCGGTGTGGGCATCTTCCAGGAAGCCCAGCACGCGCTCCTTCTGCGTGGCGCGGATCAAGGGCCCGACGTCGAGGTCCATGCTGGCCGGCCCGGCGCACAGGCCTGAAAACAAGGCGCCCAGGCGTTCGAGCAGCGGCTCGTACAGGCTGCGCTCGACCAACAGGCGCGAACCGGCCGAGCAGGTCTGGCCTGCGTTCTGCACGATGGCGTTGACGATGGCGGGGAGCGCCGCGTCCAGGTTGGCGTCGGCAAAGACGATCTGCGGGCTCTTGCCGCCAAGCTCCAGGGTCACCGGGCAGTGGCGTTCGGCGGCGGCCTGGGCGATCAGCGTGCCGACGCCGGGACTGCCGGTAAAGCTGATGTGGTCAATGCCGGCGTGGCGGGCCAGCGCGTCGCCCACCTCGTGCCCGTAGCCGGTGACGATGTTGATCGCGCCGGGCGGAAACCCCACCTCGGCGGCCAGCTGCGCCACGCGCAAGAGCGACAGGCAGGCGTCTTCGGACGGTTTGGCGACGCAGGTGTTGCCCGCTGCCAGCGCGCCGCCCACGCTGCGGCCGAAAATCTGCATCGGGTAGTTCCACGGGATGACATGGCCTGTGACGCCATGCGCCTCGCGCCAGGTCAGGACGCTGGTGCCTTCCTGGTAGGGCAGGGTCTCCCCGTGCAGCTTGTCGCAGGCGCCGGCGTAGAACTCGAAGTAGCGTGCCAGTGCCAGGACATCGGCGCGCGCCTGGCCCGTGGGCTTGCCGCAGTCGCGTTGCTCCAGCGCGGCGAGTTGGTCGCCATGCGCCGTGATGGCATGGGAGAGCCGCATCAACAGCCGCCCGCGATCGGCCGGCGCCATGGGGCGCCACAGGGTCTCGAAGCAGTGGCGCGCCGCCTGTACGGCGCTGTCGATGTCGCTGGCGTCGCTGCGCTGGAGGTGGTCAAAGACCTGCCCGTCCGACGGATCAATGACGTCGAGCGTGCGACCGCTGGCCGAGGCAACCGGTTCGTTGGCGATGAAGTTGTTTTGCATGAAAAACATTGTGCGGCAAGCCTGCGTGCATTGCAAAAGTTTTTAAGCAAAATAGGCCTCTGTCGCCTTTATATAAAGCTTTGTAAGCTATAAAATAAATAGCACTTCCAATGCTGTACTTGCCTGCACGGGTGTTGCGGTACGACTACCATGTGGGTGCCGATGCGTCACACGGCGCGTCCCGCGTTTCTGCCCTGCAGTGGGCTTTTTTTGTGTTCTGTTTGGAGTTTGAGCGTCATGACCGTGTTTTCGATCCGCCCGCCACAGGCCCTGCCTCTGTGCCTTGCCACTGCCCTTGTTTTGGGCGCCTCCGCCGCATCGGCGCAGGACGTTCAGGTGGTGAAAATCGCCCACGCCGGACCGGTTTCTGGCGGCATTGCCCACATTGGCAAGGACACCGAAAACGGCGTGCGCATGGCGGTTGATGACCTGAACGCCGAGAAGCTCACCATCGGCGGGCACAAGATTCGTTTTGAGCTGATTGCCGAGGATGACGCGGGCGACCCGCGCCAGGCCACTGCCGTTGCACAGAAGCTGTGCGACCAGAAAGCCGCCGGCGTGGTCGGGCACCTGCAGTCGGGCACGTCGATTCCCGCCTCCTCTGTGTACGCCAAGTGCGACCTGCCCAACATTACCGCCTCGGCTTCCAACCCCGATTTGACCAAACCCGGCTACCCCACCACCTTCCGCCTGATCGCCAACGACAACGCGCTCGGCGGCGCGCTGGCGCTGTTTGCGGCCGACTACTACAAGCTCAAGAACGTCGCCATCATTGACGACCGCACGGCTTACGGCCAGGGTGTGGCTTCCGTTTTCAAGGAAACGGCCAAGCAAAAGGGCATGAATGTGGTGGCCGAGGAGTTCACCACCGACAAGGCGACCGACTTCATGGCCATCCTCACCAAGATCAAGAGCAAGAAGCCCGATGCCATCTTCTACGGTGGGCTCGATGCGCAGGCTGGCCCCATGCTGCGCCAGATGGAGCAGCTTGGCCTGGCCAATGTGAAGTTCTTCGGCGGCGACGCGCTGTGCACGCCCAAGCTGCCCGAGTTGGCCGCCAAGGCCGCCACGCTGCGCAACGTGACCTGCGCCACGGGTGGCGCTTCGGTGGACAAAATGCAAGGCGGTGCCGACTGGAAGAAGCGCTACGACGCCAAGTTCCCCGGCCAGTTCCAGATCTACAGCCCCTATGCCTACGACGCCGCCATGGTGCTGGTCGACGCGATGAAGCGCGCCGACTCGGTCGACCCCAAGGTCTTCACGCCCTTCATTCACAAGGCGCAGTACCACGGTGTCACGGCCAACATTGCGTTCACGCCCAAGGGCGAGTTGACGGAACCTGCTGTCACGCTCTATACCTACAAGGACGGTTCGCGCGTAGCGCTGAACTAATTCCCGCACAAGGCACGCCATGTACCAGCCACCGCAGTTCCGTTCCACCGACCCGGCCCACGCGCGTGCGCTGATGCGTTCGCACCCCTTGGCGAGCCTGGTGTCCACCGACGACAGCGGGTTTCCGGTGGTCTCGCACCTGCCGCTGCACCTGCGGGAGGTGGACGGTGAGCCGGGCGAAGCGCTGGTGCTTTTGGGCCACTGCGCGCGCGCCAACCCGCATTGGCGCTACCTCGCGGCGCGGCCGCAGGCGCTGGTGACGTTTCTGGGGCCGAGCGCCTACCTCTCGCCCGCGGTCTACCCCGACCGGGCGCGCGTGCCGAGCTGGAACTACCTGGCCGTGCATTGCCGCGTCGAGGCGACGCTGGTGGACGAGGCAGAGGGCAAGGACGCACTCCTCAAAGCGCTGATCGGCCAGCACGAGCCGCCCTATGCCGCGCAGTGGCGCGCCCTGGACGAGGACTACACCAGCAAGATGCTCAAGGCCATCGTCGGCTTCGAACTGCGCGTGACCGAGCTGCAATGCACGCTCAAGCTGAACCAGCACCGCCCCGAGTCGCACGCGGCGCTGCATGCGCGCTACCGCGCCGGTGATGCCGACGCCCAGGCGCTTGCACATTGGATGGAAACGCTGGGGCTGGTTTCGACACAGGAGAAATGACATGCGCGCTGGTCTGGGGCTGGTTGCTTTGCTGGTGGCCCTTGCGCTGGTCGCGCTGATGACCCGCAAGAGCCTGGACACCACCCGTGCCGCCGTGCCGGCACTGCAGAGCGTTCCGGCCAGCGGTGCCTCCGCACCAGCGACGGTGCGCGACCAAAGCCAGCAGATTGAGCAGAACTACAAGAAGGCGCTGGAAAACGCGTTGAACCAACCGCGGCCTGAACCGGCAGAATGAATTTCAAGTCAAATTGGCCTCTAGCGCATATGCAGTAAGCGCTACAAGCTATTAATTTGGTAGTTCTTTGGACTCTGACACCCACTTCATGCAACTGGCGCTGGCCGAGGCCCGCGCCGCCGCGGCCGCAGGCGAAGTGCCTGTGGGCGCCGTGCTGGTACGCGGCGGCGAAGTGGTGGCAACCGGCCGTAACGCCCCCTTGCAGGGCCACGACCCCACGGCACACGCCGAGATCGCCGCGCTGCGCGCTGGAGCGCAGGCGCTGGGCAACTACCGGCTGAGCGACTGCACGCTGTACGTCACGCTGGAACCCTGCGCCATGTGCAGCGGCGCCATGCTGCACGCCCGGCTGGCGCGTGTGGTGTTTGGCGCCGCCGACCCCAAAACGGGCGCCGCCGGTTCGGTGCTCGACCTGTTCGCCCATCCGCAGCTCAACCACCAGACGCAGCGTGTGGGCGGGGTGCTGGCAGAGGAATGCGGCGCCTTGCTCGCCTCCTTCTTCAAGGCCCGCCGCAGCGAGCAGCGCACGCGCGCCCTGGCTGCCCACCCGCTGCGCCAGGACGCGTTGCGCACGCCGGATGCCTGCTTTGCCGGCCTGCCGGGTTACCCATGGGAGCCCCATTACCTCAGCGATCTTCCCGCGCTGGCCGGCCTGCGCCTGCACTACCTCGACGAAGGCCCGCGGGATGCACCGCTCACCTGGCTGTGCCTGCACGGCAACCCGGCCTGGAGCTACCTCTACCGGCACGTGGTTCCCGTGTTCCTTGCCGCTGGCCACCGCGTGGTGGCGCCCGATCTGATCGGTTTTGGCAAGAGCGACAAGCCCAAGAAAGACGCCTTTCACACCTTCGCATGGCACCGCCAGGTGCTGCTGGAGTTGATTGAGCGGCTTGACCTGCAGCGCTGTGTGCTGGTGGTACAGGACTGGGGCGGCATTCTGGGACTCACCCTGCCGATGGAAATGCCCGCGCGCTTTGCCGGTTTGCTGGCCATGAACACGCTGCTGGCGACGGGCGAGCAGCCGCTGCCCCCAGGTTTCATGGCTTGGCGCGAGATGTGCACGCAAAAGCCCCTGTTTGGCGTGGGACGGCTGCTGGGCCGTGGCAACCCGCAGATGACCGAGGCGGAATGCGGCGCCTACGACGCACCTTTCCCGGATGCCGGCTTTCGCGCCGCGCCGCGTGCCTTTCCGCCCATGGTGCCCGGCACCTTGGATGCGCCGGGCGCCGCTCTGTCACGGGCGGCACGTGATTTCTGGCAGAACGACTGGACCGGTCGCAGCCTGATGGTTGTTGGCGCGCAAGACCCGGTGTTGGGCGTTTCCGTCATGCGGCATCTGGCAGCGCAGGTACGTGGTTGTCCGCCGCCCGTGGTGCTGCCGCAGGCCGGGCATTTCGTGCAGGAGCATGGTGGGCCGATTGCGCGGCAGGCTGTGGAATACTTCGGGCAGCCCGGTCGTGCGGCCTGAAACCGCGGACCGCTGAACGTTTTACTTGCGCCTTGCCGCACTTTCGCCTTGTCCCACGATCACCATTTCCACACGCCCGGCGGCGGCTGCGATTGCGGCCATACGCACGGCCCGCGCCACATCTATATTTATTCGCCTTCGAGCGCGGTGCGCGACAAGGCGGCGTTTCGCCGTGGCGTCAAACGGCTGCAGGCGCTCGGCCACGAGGTAGAGGTCGACCGCGACGCCTTGGCGGTGCACACCCGTTTTGCCGGCGACGACGCCACGCGCATCGCCGCCATTGCCCGCGCGGCTGCCAGCGGCGCCGATGTGGCGCTGGTCTCGCGCGGCGGCTATGGGCTGACCCGCATCCTGCCGGGCATCGACTACGCCGCAGTGGCCAAGGCGGTGGAAGGCGGCATGCGCTTTGTCGGTGTGAGCGACTTCACCGCCTTCCAGAGCGCGGTGCTGGCGCGTACCGGCGCCACCACTTGGGCCGGGCCCGCGCTGTGCCCCGATTTTGGCGTGGTAGGCGAGCCAGACGACATCATGGAAGCCTGCTTTGACGACCTGCTCACCGGCTACGGTGAAGGCACGGGCTGGCGCCTGCCGTATCCACG
The DNA here is from genome assembly GCF_059424465.1 of Simplicispira sp. GW247-4R2A. NCBI lineage: Bacteria > Pseudomonadati > Pseudomonadota > Betaproteobacteria > Burkholderiales > Comamonadaceae > Simplicispira > Simplicispira sp. GW247-4R2A. The sequence continues at coordinate 17,459 of NZ_JBWKZM010000025.1, forward strand.
CAGCCGCGTCGCCCGCGAGAGCACGCCGGACTATGCGTTCGAGCTGCACGACGCGCCGCTCTGGGGCGGCAACCTCGCCGTACTGGCCTCGTTGGTGGGCACGCCCTGGCTGCCGCAAGTCGAAGGCGGTGTGCTGTTCTTGGAAGACGTCAACGAGCACCCCTACCGCATAGAGCGCTTGCTCACGCAACTGCTCTACGCGGGGGTGCTGGCGCGGCAAAAAGCGGTGCTGCTGGGCCAGTTCACCGGGATTCGCCTGGCGCCGCACGACAAGGGGTTCGGCATGGACAGCGTGGTGCAGTGGCTGCGCAGCCAGATGGCGGTGCCTGTGCTCACCGGTTTGCCGTACGGCCATGTCGCGACCAAGGTGCTGCTCCCCGTGGGGGCCAGGGTCGATCTGGCGGTGCAAGGGCGCGATGCCATGCTCGTCTGGGGACACCAGCACTAGCCAGTCGCCAGCGAAGGTCGGTGGCTTAAACCACGGCGCCGTGTGGTGTCAGTGCCGCCGCGCCACTGTGTGTGACCAGTGCCGCTGCCCGCTGCGCCGCGTACAGGCCAAGGCGCACCATGGTGCGGTGGTTCATGTCCACCGTCACGCTGGTGTGCGCCAGCGCCGACTGCACGCGCGGCTTGCCGGCTGCGGTGGGGTGAATCTGTGGTTCGTGACAGTGCGCGCCGCTCGCGTCGAGCACGCTGGCCACCAGCGGCATATTGGGCTTGTCGCCCCGGCGCAGCACGATGGCGGTATCACCGTTGTCCAGGCGCACAAAGGTACCAGGCGGGCACAGGCCCACGGTGCGGACCAGCATCAGGCCGACTTCGTCGTGCTGGTCGATCTCCTGGCCGACCAAGGCGCGTACCGAATCGGTGGCGCTGCGCCCGGCGCGTGACTTGCGCGGGCTGATCATGGCGGCGTAGCGGTCGATGGTGCCCAGAATGCGGGTAAGGCGGTCTACTGGCGACAATTGCGCCAGCAGTGTTGACGCGGGCAGATTGCCGTGGTGCTGGCCCACGATGTCGAGCCACAGGTCATTGCTGATGTCCAATTGCTCGAGCAGGTCCTGGCTTTTGCGTGGGTGTTCGGCAATGGCTTGCCGCTGCGCGGGACTGGGCGCTTCGCGTTGCACAGCAAGTTCGTCCTGCATCTGTGTCATGCCGATGTTCATGGTGAGCGCGGCGCGCACCAGGGCATTGCGTTCGTGGTCGGGCAGGTTGAACTCGCGTGCCATGATGTGGCACAGCGTGCCGCAGACCAGCGCGTGCGATGCGCTGTAGCCTACCGTCGAGGTCGAGGCAAGCTGGAACATCAGGTAGAGCGATGCATCGATGTCGTGCGCTACGAGTTCCTGTAGCCAGCGGTCGAACTGGCGCAGCTTGGCACCGAAATCGTGCACATGGGTGGGCCTGGAGAGCAGCACCGACAGGGCGGATTCCAGATCTCCCCAGAGACTGAGCAAGTCCTCATACTCTTCGTCGTGGGGGTTGCGCGCCAGCGCCTCGGTTGCCATCAGCGCTTCTCTAGCACCATTTGCTGGGCGTTGCGCGTCATTTGCAGTTCCGACAAAAAGCTGTTGCCGAGCAGCACAAAAGGCATGGGCTGTGGGGTGACGACAGCATCAATGCCAAACAGCTCGATACCGCCCAGGCGCACCGAATCGAGCTTGACCTGCCAACCTTGTGCGGTACCGTTGGCCGTGCGTATGCCTACCATCCGGCCCTTGCGAAAATCTAGCCCCATGCGTTCGGCGTCGGCTTGGCCCATGGCAACCATTGAAGCGCCGGTATCGACCATGAACATGGCCGTGCGCCCATTGACCTGGCCTTGCTGCATATAGTGGCCCAGGCTGTCGGGCGCCAGCACCACGCGCTGGCTCGCGCCGCTCCCCCCGACGCTCACTGGGGCGCCCAGGCGCAGATTGCGCCGCTGGCCATCGACCTCGACCACCGCGCTGTCGCCGTTGACGGAGATCAGGGTGATGCCAAGGTAATGCTCGCCGGGTGCCACCGCGTGCGGCGCGCTGCCCCCCACCACCAGCAAGGCCTTGCTGCCCAGTACGCCGGCCAGCACGGCATCGGCCGCTTGGGCCGTTGCCGCGGCGCCGAGCGCAAGCCCCAGCGCCAGGTACGCTGCGGCAAGACGGGGCGTGGCGCGGGCCATGTCAGTCGCGAAAGTTGTTGAAGGTCAGCGGCATATCGGTGATCTCCTTGCGGATCAGTGCCATCGCTGCCTGCAGGTCGTCGCGCTTGGCGCCGGTGATGCGCACCTTCTCCTCTTGAATGGCCGCCTGCACCTTGAGCTTGCTGTCCTTCATCAGTCTTTGCAGCTTCTTGGCCAGCTCGCTCTCGATGCCGTTGCGCACTTTGATGACCTGTTTGACCTTGTCGCCGCCGACCTTCTGTGGTTTGCCGATGTCGAGGAAGCGCACGTCCACGTTGCGCTTGGTCAGCTTGCCCCGCAGCAGGTCTTCCACTTGCGTGAGCTGGAATTCGGCGTCACCGAACATCGTGATTTCCTTGTCCTTCAGCTCCACGGCGGCCGATGTGCCTTTGAAATCGAAACGCGTGCCGATTTCCTTGGCCGCGTTCTCCACGGCGTTCTTCACTTCCACAAAATCGGCTTCACAAACGGTATCGAACGATGGCATGGCAGCAGGACTCCTCAAGAAAATGCGCCCGGATAGGGGGCAAATGCGACAATTCGCCCAATGTTAGTCGAGAAAAACTGCTCGCTTCAGCCCTACAACACCTTTGGCATCATGGCCCGTGCGGAAACACTGGTGCATGTGCGCTCGGTCAAGGATGTCCAGGAACTGCGAGCCTTCCCAGCGCTGGCCAGCCAGCCTTTGTTCATTTTGGGCGGCGGCAGCAATGTGGTGCTCACCGGCGATGTCCAGGGCGTGGTGGTCAAGGTGGAAATTCCCGGCCGGCGCCTCGTCGCGGAAACCTCAGATGCCTGGATCGTGGAGGTTGGCGCCGGAGAGAACTGGCACGACACGGTCGCATGGACGCTGGCCCAGGGTTGGCCCGGTCTGGAAAACCTGGCACTCATTCCCGGCACGGTGGGCGCCGCGCCCGTGCAGAACATCGGCGCCTACGGTGTCGAGTTGCAGGACCGCTTTGATTCGCTGGATGCCATCGACCTGGTGACTGGCGAGACTTTCACGCTGGACGCGGCGCAATGCGGCTTTGGCTACCGCGATTCGGTCTTCAAACACCCGCCTGCTGAAGCGGCGCAAGCCGGCAGCCCGCCGCGTGGAATGGGCCTGGCGGGCCGCGCCGTCATCGTCCAGGTGCGTTTTCATCTGCCCAAGCTTTGGCGCCCTGAGCTGGGCTATGTGGAACTTGAGCGCCGCGCGCAGGAAGCTGGCGCGGTGCCGACCACGGCGCAGCAGATTTTTGACTGGGTGTGCGAGATCAGGCGCGCCAAGCTGCCCGACCCCGCCGTCATCGGCAATGCCGGCAGCTTTTTCAAGAACCCCACCGTCACGCCCGAGCAGTGCCAGGACATCATCGCCCGCGACCCCAAAATCGTGCACTACGCGCTGCCCGACGGCCGCATCAAGCTGGCGGCCGGTTGGCTCATCGACGCCTGCGGCTGGAAGGGCAAAACCGTGGGCAAGGCGGCGGTCTATGAAAAGCAGGCGCTGGTGCTGGTCAACCGCGGCCACGGCACCGACAGCGTGACCGGCGGGGAGGTGATGACGCTGGCCAAGGCCATACAGACCAGTGTGTATGAGCGTTTTGGCATCCGGCTGGAGCCGGAGCCGGTGGTGGTTTGACGCATTTTTTTGGGTGGCTGCGGGCACCTCTTTGATGGGGTGGCGACGCAGACAAGCCTGCGAGCGGTGCTGCGCGAACGCATGGCCGTGGCGCTGTCCGATCCGCGTGGCACGCAAGAGGTGAATACAATCGCCACCCGGCACTATCGCCACCACATGGGTTCCCTCGCCCCCATTCATCAAAAAGGAGTGCCATGAGCACCATCCAGGCAACGCCGACGCGCGTGCCGCTGTACCTGTCCCTCCTGGTGGCGTCCCACGTCGCCATCGTCATCGCCAGCAATTACCTGGTGCAACTGCCTATCACCCTGCTGGGCTTTCACAGCACTTGGGGGGCGTTCAGCTTCCCCTTCATTTTTCTGGCGACCGACCTGACCGTGCGCCTGATCGGCAAGACGCAGGCGCGCCGCGTGATCACCCGCGCCATGCTGCCCGCGCTGCTGGCCTCGTACATCGTCGGCGTGCTGTTCCACCAAGGCCACTTCAATGGTTGGAGCGCCCTGGGCGACTTCAACACCTTCGTGTTTCGCATCGCATTCGCCAGTTTTGCGGCCTATGCACTGGGTCAATTGCTCGACATCCAGGTGTTTGACCGCATCCGCCAGCGAAGCCGGGCCTGGTGGCTGGCGCCCGCGGCAGCTTCGGTGTTCGGCCAGGCGCTGGACACGGCGGCCTTTTTCTCTATCGCCTTCTGGCACAGCCCCGATGCCTTCATGGCTGCGCACTGGGTTGAAATCGCCTGGGTCGATTACGCCATCAAGCTGGGCGTGAGCCTGCTGCTGTTCGTGCCCGCCTACGGTGTGGTGCTGGCCGCCATCGTGCGCTCCATCGGCCGTGCACCGGAGCCCGCCGCGGCGTGACAAAAGAAAACCGCCTGGCTTTGCAGGCAGGCGGTTTGCTATATATTTTGTAGCTACTAGCGCTTATAGATAAAGCGCTAAAGGCCAATTTCTTACTTATTTCTTGGTGCTGCCGTCGCCCAGCTGCGCCAGCGCGGCGTTGCCACCCAGCGACAGCAGGCCCGCGTTGGCGTAGATGCCGAGCTTGGCACGCGTGTCCACGATGTCGAGGTTGCGCATGGTGAGCTGGCCGATGCGGTCTTGCGGCGAGAAAGGCGCGTCTTCCACCTTTTCCATCGACAGGCGCTCCGGGTGGTAGGTGAGGTTGGGACTCTCGGTGTTGAGCAGCGAGTAGTCGTTGCCCCGGCGCAGCTCCAGCGTCACGCTGCCGGTGACGGCGCGCGCAATCCAGCGCTGGGCACTCTCGCGCAGCATGATGGCCTGCGGGTCGAACCAGCGGCCCTGGTACAAGAGGCGCCCGAGCTTGAGGCCGTTCATGCGGTACTGCTCGATGGTGTCCTCGTTGTGGATGCCGGTCACCAGGCGTTCGTAGGCGATGTGCAGCAGCGCCAGGCCGGGGGCTTCGTAGATGCCGCGGCTCTTGGCTTCGATGATGCGGTTCTCGATCTGGTCGCTCATGCCCAGGCCGTGCCGGCCGCCGATGCGGTTGGCTTCCAGAATCAGCTCGACGGGGTCGTTGAACGCGACGCCGTTGAGCGCCACGGGCTGGCCTTCTTCAAACCGCACCGTGACTTCTTCCGCCTTGACGGCCACGTCTTCCTTCCAGAACGCCACGCCCATGATGGGGTTGACGATGCGAATGCCGCTGTTCAAAAACTCCAGGTCCTTGGCTTCGTGCGTGGCGCCCAGCATGTTGCTGTCGGTGCTGTAGGCCTTCTCGGCGCTCATCTTGTAGCCAAAGCCGTGCTGCGTCATGAAGGCCGACATTTCGGCGCGGCCGCCCAGTTCGTCAATGAACAGCTGGTCGAGCCAGGGCTTGTAGATCTTGAGCGAGGGGTTGGTGAGCAGGCCGTAGCGGTAGAAACGCTCGATGTCGTTGCCCTTGAAGGTGCTGCCGTCGCCCCAGATGTTGACGTCGTCTTCCTTCATGGCAGCCACCAGCATGGTGCCGGTGACGGCACGGCCCAGTGGCGTGGTGTTGAAGTAGGTCAGGCCGCCGGTGCTGATGTGGAACGCGCCGCATTGCAGCGCGGCGATGCCTTCATGGGCCAGTTGTGTGCGGCAGTCGATCAGGCGCGCCTTTTCGGCACCGTATTCCATGGCCTTGCGCGGAATGGCGTCGTAGTCGGCCTCGTCGGGCTGGCCCAGGTTGGCGGTGTAGGCGTAGGGCAGGGCGCCCTTCTGCTTCATCCACAGCAAAGCAGCGCTGGTGTCCAGGCCGCCGGAGAATGCGATACCGACCTTCTGGCCGAGAGGGAGGTGTTGGAGGATGGTGGCCATGGTTCAGCCGAAGTGGCAGATGTAGTGGTAGGCGCCTGTGACGCGGATGTCGAACTGGCTGTTGCCGGGCACGCTGAAACGTTCACCCGTGCCAGATGCCACCCAGGTGTCGCTGCCGGCGAGGCGGTACTCGCAGGAGCCGCCAACGCCTTCCATCGTTTCCGGCGCGCCGGTTTTGAAGGTCAGCGTTGCGGGCAGGATCACGCCCACCGATTTCTTTGTTCCATCAGGGAATGTGATGCCGTGGCTGACGCATTTGCCATCGAAATACACGCTGGCCTGGGTGGTGACGGACACGCCGTCGATTTTTTCGGTGGTCATGGTGGTGCAGAACGCTTTGGGGTGAGCTTGAGACGGGGAGATTTTAGGCCAGCCCTGTCTGCCTCATGGGGCCGCTGCTCGCGCGCACGGTAGGCCATGAAAAAAGGCCCCGAAGGGCCTGGCGGTCTGCCGCTTAGCGCCAATGGTGGCGCGGCGGTGGGTAGGGATAGTAGGGGCGTGGGCTCTCGTAGCCGTAATCAATGATCGTCACGCCAGGCGTTACCACAGGCTGCGGCGGCATGGGGGCCGTGGCATAGGGCGAGACGACCACCCCGCGCTCGCTGTAGCCGTTGTCGTCGTAGGGCTGGTCGTAACCTTGTTGCTGCGGTTGTACGCTCAGGGCGATATAGCGGCCCGGATCGGTTTGGGTGCGCGTGGTGTAGCGTTTGCCGGCGTATTCATAGACCACGTCGTAGCCTGCGGTGCGGTTTTCGTAGGACATTTGGGTGCTGCAGCGCTGCACGTTCTGGTACTCGGGCCGGCCATTGCCTTCGATCTGGTTGCCCAGCAGGGCCCCGCCAATCACGCCAATCGCCGTGGCAGCGGCGCGCCCGCTGCCTCCACCGATGGCGTTGCCGGCTGCGCCGCCAGCGATGGCGCCCAGCACCGCGCCGCCGCCGCTGGTTTGCGGCCCCGTGTACACCGTCTCGTTCCCGCACACTTGCCGCGGCACGGCGACCTGTTCAATGATGGGCGTGACCGACAGCACGCGACCGCGTTCCTGTGCGGCGGCCATGGCCGATGCACTGGCAATCAGCGAAAACAGCAAAATTTTCTTCATGGTGATCCCCTTTCAAAAGCGCCTATACAACGCGCCAAGGTGAAGGAAAGTTTATCCAGCGGCCATGAATGGCGATGGCGTGCGCCGTAAATCTGCGTAAAGAAGTGTGCGAAATCAGGCGCCCGGCGGGCTTTCGCTGCGCGGCTCCCAGTCTGTGGGGTCAAACCCCGTGGTGATGTCGCCGTTTGGCCATTCGACCACGGGCCTGCGGATGGCGCTGGGATGCGCCAGCAGCAGTACCTGCGCCTGTGTATCGCCCGTCACGGCTGCCTGTGCGGCGGGGGCCAACTGGCGCCAGGTGGTTCCCTTGCGGTTGACAAGCTTCTCGTGGCCCAGCGCCTGAAGCCAGCGCGCCAGCGCGTCTTGCGGCACGCCGGACTTCTTGAAGTCATGGAACTCGTAGGACACGCCCCGGCCAGACAGCCAGGCGCGTGCCTTGCGCACGGTGTCGCAGTTGGAGAGGCCGTAAAGCACAGGGTTTTTCATGCAGCCATCATGGCCCAAACCGCGACTCGGAGGACAATCGCGCCCCGTATGCCAGCAACCCCACCTCTTACCCTTCAGGATTGGCTCGCCCACTGCGAGCGCATCCATCCGCAGCAGATCGACCTGGGCCTGGAGCGCGTGCGCGCAGTGGCCGAGCGGCTCAATCTGCATTTTGATTGCCCCGTGATTACCGTTGCCGGGACCAATGGCAAGGGTTCGACCTGCGCCATGATCGAGGCCGTGGCGCTTCAGGCTGGCTACCGCACCGGTGTGTACACCTCGCCGCACCTGGTGCAGTTCGAAGAGCGCTGCCGCATTCATGGCGAAGCGGTAAGTGCTTCTGAGTTAATAGCAAACTTTGAAGCCGTAGAGAGCGCCAGAGGCCAAAATGGCCAAGAAATCTCGCTCAGCTACTTTGAATTCACAACGCTGGCCATCCTGCGCCTGATGAGTCTGGCCAAGCTGGATCTCGCCATTCTGGAAGTCGGCCTGGGCGGCCGGCTTGATGCGACGAACATCGTGGACGCCGATTGCGCGGTCATTACCAGCATTGACATCGACCACACCGAATACCTCGGGCCTGACCGTGAAAGCATCGGGCGTGAGAAGGCTGGCATCATGCGCACCGGCCGCCCGGCCATCGTCTGCGACCCGATGCCGCCGCAGAGCGTGGTGGACCATGCGCGCGAAATTGGTGCAGACCTCTGGCGTTTCGGCCATGATTTCAACTTTTCCGGTGACAAACAGCAATGGAACTGGGCTGGCCGGGGTCGCCGCTATGCCGGCATGGCCTATCCGTCACTGCGCGGCGCCAACCAGCTGGTCAACGCCTCAGGAGCACTGGCGGCGCTCGACGCGCTGCGCGATCGGATTCCAGTGACGGCGCAGGCCGTGCGCAATGGTCTGGGCATGGTCGAACTGGCTGGGCGTTTCCAGATCGTGCCCGGCGAGCCGACGCTGGTGCTTGACGTGGCCCACAACCCGCATGCTGTCGCTGCGCTCACGGCCAACCTGGATGCAATGCGCTTTCATCCGACGACACACGTCGTCTTCGGTGCGATGGCTGACAAAGACATCAAAGGCATGCTGGCGAGAATTGGCCTCTTGGTGGACCGCTGGTATTTCACCGATTTGCCCACTGCGCGTGCTGCCAGCGCCGCCGATCTCGCGCAACTCTGGGAAAGCCTGGCGGCCGGCCTGAGCAGACGAAAGGGCATCCCGGTGAGCTTGCACGCAACGCCCCAGGAGGCGCTTGATGCGGCGGTGGCCGCGGCGGGTGCCGCTGATAGAATCGCCGTTTTTGGCTCCTTCTACACGGTAGGCGGTGTCCTGGAGCATGGCACGCCCAAGTTGCAGGCCAAGCATCTTGGCTGGAGCACCAGCAAAAGCGGTGTAAGCAAGCCTTAGTTTTCTACCCATTCATGGCACTTTTCAAGATTCGCTGGCCCGGGCAACAAGCTGCAGAGGGCAAGCCTGCCAAGGTAGCACGGGCAGTGCGCGGCGAAACCGTAGAAGTCATGCGCCGGCGTGCCCGGCACCGCTTGATCGGTGCCGCCTTGCTGGTACTGCTCGGGGTGGTGGGTTTTCCGCTGATCTTTGACACCCAGCCGCGTCCCATTCCGGTCGACACCCGCATCGAAATCCCTGACCGCGACAAGGTAGCGCCCCTGGTGGTGCCTGCGGTGGTGGCACCCCCTGCGGCGAGCACCGAGGCTGCGCCTGTAGTGGCTGCGCGTGCGTCAGAACCCGTGGCCAAAGTCGCCAAGCCCGCTCCAGAGCATGCGGTTGTGCCTGCCCCTGTGCACAAGGATGCCAGCAAACCTGCCTTTACCGAGGCCAAGCCGCAGGCCGTCGCGAACAAGAGTGAGACCAGGAGTGCGGCCAAGAGCGAGTCCCGCAGCGAAGCCAGAACCGAGCCACCCGCAGTGGTCGTTCGTTCACCCGCGCCCCCAGTTGCGTCTGTCAACGAGGCCGATCGGGCGCGTGCACTGCTTGAAGGGCGTTCGGGCAAAGTGGCCGCCGCCACTCTGGCGGCAACGCCGACGGCTGCGGCTGGCGGCGATCGCTTTATCGTGCAAGTCGGCGCGTTTTCTGACGAAGCCAAGGCGCGCGAAGCGCGGCAAAAGCTAGAGCGGGCAGGCATCACGACCTATACGCAGGCGGTGCAGACCAAAGATGGAATGCGCACCCGTGTGCGTGTGGGACCGTTCCAGGGGCGTGAGCAAGCCGAGAAGGCTTCGGCAAAGATCAAGGCCCTTGGCTTGCCGGCTGCGATCCTCACCTTGTGAGCCGCGTGCCAGAAAAAATGCCCGACGCGTCTTCGCTGCAACTGGCTGCACTCGACTGGGTGCTGCTGGCGGTGGCGTTTGCCTCTTTATTGCTGGGTGCGTGGCGCGGGCTGGTATACGAAGTGCTTTCCCTTCTGGCTTGGGTGGCGGCGTTTTTGGTTGCCCAGTGGTTCGCAGCAGCGGCGGCGGCCCTTTTGCCTATGGGCGAGGCAGCTGAGCCGGTTCGTTATGCGGCGGGCTTCGTCCTTGTGTTTATCGCTACGCTGTTTGCGTGCAGCCTGGTGGCCTGGTTGGCAAAGAAGCTGATAGAAGCGGTTGGGCTGCGGCCGGTGGATCGGGTGTTGGGCGCCGTTTTTGGCGTGGTGCGCGCCGGGGTGCTGGTGCTGGTGCTGGGCGTAGTGGCGCAATTGACCCCCATAGGGTCTGCTGCCTGGTGGACCGGGTCGCTCAGCGGGCCGCGCATCGCGAGCGTGCTTCAGGGCTTGCGCCCTGCATTGCCCGAAAAATTCGGCTCCATGCTGCCGGCCTGAGTCATGGCCGTGGAATGCTATTTTTGAAGACTGGCATCGCCAGTCCCTTCGGTGCAATGCGGGTCATGGCCTGCGAATGGATGGAACCAGTATGTGTGGAATTGTGGGTGTGGTCAGTGGAGCGCCCGTCAACCAATTGATCTACGACGCGCTGCTGCTGCTCCAGCACCGGGGTCAGGATGCAGCGGGTATCGTGACGCAGGAGGAGCGCAAGTTCTTCATGCACAAAGCAAAAGGCATGGTGCGCGACGTGTTTCGCACACGCAACATGCGCGCGTTGCCCGGCAATTCGGGCCTGGGCCAGGTTCGGTATCCCACTGCAGGCAATGCCTTCAGCGAAGAGGAGGCTCAGCCGTTTTATGTCAACGCTCCCTTTGGCATCGTATTGGTGCACAACGGCAACCTGACCAACGCCACGGCCCTGCGAGCGGAGCTTTTTTCCACCGACCACCGCCACACGAATACCGATAGCGACTCCGAGGTCTTGCTCAACGTGTTCGCCCATGAGCTAGAGCGTGCGACGCGTGGCATACCCTTGCAACCCGACGATGTGTTCAAGGCGGTCCGGGCAGTGCACAAGCGCATTCGCGGCTCGTACGCGGTGATCGCCCTGATTGCGGGCCATGGCCTGGTAGCCTTTCGCGACCCCTATGGCATTCGACCGCTCGCGATGGGGCGCAGCCCGGACGGCGCCATCATGTTGGCCAGCGAGTCCGTCGCTATCGAGGGGACAGGACACCAATTCGAGCGCGACGTGGCGCCCGGCGAAGCGCTCTTCATTGATCTGGCTGGCAATGTGCATGCCCAGCAGTGCGCCGATGCGCCGCAGCACTTTCCTTGTGTGTTCGAGTACGTCTACCTTGCCCGTCCCGATTCAGTGCTCGACGGCATTTCGGTGTACCAGGCGCGGCTCAATCTGGGCGCTTCGCTGGCCACGCGGGTCGTCTCGACGGTGCCGCCCAGTGAAATTGATGTGATCATTCCAATTCCGGAGTCGAGCCGCCCAAGCGCGACGCAGCTCGCGCATCTGCTGGGGGTGCCGTACCGCGAAGGTTTTGTGAAAAATCGGTATGTGGGCCGAACTTTCATCATGCCGGGCCAGGAAGTGCGCAAGAAATCGGTGCGGCAAAAGCTCAATGTGATCGCCAGCGAGTTCAAGGGCCGCAATGTGCTGTTGGTGGACGACTCCATCGTACGTGGCACCACCAGCCGGGAAATCGTGCAAATGGCACGCGAAGCGGGGGCGCGCAAGGTGTACCTTGCCAGCGCGGCGCCACCGGTGCGCTATCCCAACGTGTATGGCATCGATATGCCCACCAGCGACGAGTTGGTGGCCCATGGTCGCACCGTTGAAGAAATTCGCGCACTGATCGGTTGCGATGCGCTGATCTACCAGGATGTAGACGCCATGAAAAAGGCCGTGGGTGAGGGCAACCCTGCTTTGTCGGGTTTCGATGCCTCCTGCTTCGACGGCATCTATGTGACGGGTGACATTGGGCCCGACGATATTGCGCGCCTCAATGCGGGTCGCAAGGGTGTTGGGGCCGAAGAGGAAGAAGACGCCTCGCGTCTGGCCCTGCCCAACGCAGCGGCCGCGTAATGCATTGTGTCCAATGAAAGAAAGAGTTTGATGACGGCATTCGATAGCACTGGCCTGCACCCTGACACCCTGGCGGTTCGCCAGGCCGTGCCGCGCAGCCAGTATGGCGAGCACTCCGAAGCGCTGTATCTGAGCAGCAGCTTTGTTCAGCCTGACGCCGAAACGGCGGCACGGCGCTTTGCCGGTGAGGAAGCAGGCTACACCTATACCCGTACGGCCAATCCCACAGTGACCAGTTTCGAGCAGCGGCTGGCGGCAATGGAGGGCACCGAGGCGGCCATCGCTACCGCCAGCGGCATGTCGGCCATCCTGCTGATGTGCTTGGCACTGCTCAAGGCGGGCGACCATGTGGTGTGCTCTCAGTCGATGTTCGGCTCAACCATGAAGCTCATCGCGGGTGAGTTCTCGCGTTTCGGCGTGCAATCGAGTTTTGTCCCGCAGACCAATGTGGCGGCTTGGCGCGCAGCGATACGACCGGAGACGCGGCTGCTGTTTGCTGAAACCCCGACCAACCCGCTGACCGAGCTGTGCGACATCCGCGCGCTGGCCGATTTGGCGCACGAAGCGGGCGTGCTGCTGGCGGTGGACAACTGTTTTGCTTCGCCAGCGCTGCAAAAACCAGCGGCACTGGGCGCAGACCTGGTCATTCATTCGGGCACCAAGTTCCTCGACGGCCAGGGCAGGGTGATGGCGGGCGCCGTGTGTGGCCCGCGCGCGCTCATCGAAGACAAGCTCGCACCTTTGATTCGCACGGCCGGCATGAACCTTTCGCCTTTTAACGCCTGGGTGGTGTTGAAGGGGTTGGAGACGCTCTCCATTCGCATGCAGGCGCAAGGCGCCAATGCGCTGGCGCTGGCGCAATGGCTGGAAGCGCACCCGTCGGTGCAGCGCACGTTCTATCCTGGTTTGGCTTCGCATCCGCAGCACGAACTCGCCATGCGCCAGCAATCGGGCCAGGGTGGCGCGGTGGTGTCGTTTGTGGTGGGCGGCAAGGATGCAGTTGCGGCGCGGGCCAGGGCCTTTCAGGTCATTGACAGCACCCGCATCTGCAGCATCACGGCCAACCTGGGCGATACCAAGACCACGATTACCCACCCGGCGAGCACCTCGCATGGCCGCCTGACCGATGCGCAGCGCGATGCTGCCGGCATCGGCCAGGGGCTCATCCGCCTCGCCGTTGGCCTGGAACATATTGACGATTTGAAGGCCGACCTCGCGCGCGGCCTGGACATGCTGAAATGAACGATTCACAAAATTCTGTTGCAGCACGGCGCGTGCGCACCCGCTTTGCACCGTCGCCGACGGGGTTCATTCATTTGGGAAATATCCGCTCGGCCCTCTACCCCTGGGCATTTGCACGCGCCACAGGTGGCGACTTCATCCTCCGTATCGAAGACACGGACGTCGAACGCTCGACACAGGCGGCCGTCGATGTGATTTTGGAAAGTCTTGACTGGTTGGGCATGCAGCCGGATGAAGGCCCGCTCTACCAGATGCAGCGCATGGATCGCTACCGCGAGGTGCTCGAGCAACTCAAGGCGGGTGGCCATGTCTACCCCTGCTACATGTCGATGCAAGAGCTCGACGCCCTGCGCGAGCAGCAGATGGCGAACAAGGAAAAACCGCGCTACAACGGCCTGTGGCGCCCTGAGCCGGGCAAGCAGTTGCCGCCCATCCCCGAAGGCGTGCAACCCGTGCTGCGTTTTCGCAACCCGCAGGGTGGGGTGGTCGCGTGGGACGACAAGGTCAAGGGCCGGATTGAAATCCGCAACGACGAGCTCGACGACCTGGTGATTGCCCGGCCTGACGGCACGCCCACCTACAACTTTTGCGTGGTGGTGGACGATATCGACATGGCCATCACGCACGTCATTCGCGGCGATGACCATGTGAACAATACCCCGCGCCAGATCAATATCTTCCTGGCCCTGGGTGCACAGCCTCCGGTGTATGCGCACCTACCGACCGTGCTCAATGAACAGGGTGAGAAGATGAGCAAGCGCCACGGTGCCAAGCCCGTGACGCAATACCGCGACGAAGGCTATCTGCCCGACGCCATGATCAATTACCTGGCGCGTCTGGGCTGGAGCCATGGCGACGATGAAATCTTCAGCCGCCAGCAATTTATCGAGTGGTTCAATCTGGACCATTTGGGGCGCAGCGCTGCGCAATTCGACGAAGCCAAGCTGCGCTGGGTGAATTCCCAGCACCTCAAGGCGATGGAGGACGGAGCACTGGCCCAATTGGTGGCGCCGCAACTGGCAAAGCGCGGGTTCGCCGCGTGTGATGCAACCCAACTGCGCGCCGTGTGTGCGTTGTTCAAGGACCGCTGTGACACCACCGTCGCGTTGACCGATTGGGCAGAGCGCCTGCTGGGCGAGAGCGTCCCTGAGGCGGCGCAGGAGCGCGCAGAGCATGTCACGGCAGCGGTGGTGCCGGCATTGGATACGCTGGCCAAGGCGCTTGCCGAATGCCCTTGGGAGCGGCCAGCCATTGCTGCGGCCATCAAGAAGACCCTCGCCGAGCATGGACTGAAAATGCCACAGCTCGCGATGCCGGTTCGTGTGCTGGTGGCAGGCACGGCGCACACGCCTTCGGTGGACGCCCTGCTTGAACTGATGGGGCGAGAAAAAGTTCTTGCTCGGCTCGGTAAGCGCTAAAAAAGCTGTCTATAATTCAAGGCTCAGGTGATTGCTGCAAAACATGTTTTGTGGCTGTCCAGGGGGGTATAGCTCAGCTGGGAGAGCGCTTGCATGGCATGCAAGAGGTCATCGGTTCGATCCCGTTTACCTCCACCAAAATTTGTCGGTTTGTTGGTATCGGTTAGTTCCAAGGTTTTGACCCCATCGTCTAGAGGCCTAGGACATCACCCTTTCACGGTGAGTACCGGGGTTCGAATCCCCGTGGGGTCGCCAAGTTGTAGCGCTTGGCTTGTTTGAATTTTGGTTCAGACAAGCGAAAGCTGCCTGCCAGGAGTGGTAGTTCAGTTGGTTAGAATACCGGCCTGTCACGCCGGGGGTCGCGGGTTCGAGTCCCGTCCACTCCGCCAGTTTGAAACCCTTGCAGGTCGCAGGATGTGCAAGGGTTTTTCTTTGACCTGAAGCCAGGGATGCAAGGAAGTTTGGGGGTATAGCTCAGCTGGGAGAGCGCTTGCATGGCATGCAAGAGGTCATCGGTTCGATCCCGTTTACCTCCACCAAAATTTGTCGGTTTGTTGGTAATCGGTTAGTTCCAAGGTTTTGACCCCATCGTCTAGAGGCCTAGGACATCACCCTTTCACGGTGAGTACCGGGGTTCGAATCCCCGTGGGGTCGCCAAGTTGTAGCGCTTGGCTTGTTTGAATTTTGGCTCAGACAAGCGAAAGCTGCCTGCCAGGAGTGGTAGTTCAGTTGGTTAGAATACCGGCCTGTCACGCCGGGGGTCGCGGGTTCGAGTCCCGTCCACTCCGCCAGTTTTTAAAAGCCGCCAGTTGCAAAATTGGCGGCTTTTTTGCTGCTCTGAACAGTTCCGCCTGCGAGTATGCTTGCAGTATGCCGCTTTTGATTGATTCGTTCTGGCGCGCCATGGCCTACTGTGCGCGGCCGCGCGTACTCTTTCTCTCGCTTTTTCCCCTGCTGCTTCTGGGCGCTGCGGCCTTGCTGCTGGGCTACTTCTATTGGGACGCAGCAGTGGCAGCCGTAGCCGTATGGATCAACTCCTCGGGCTTGATGGGAAGTTTCTGGAGTTGGCTGAGCGCCTGGGGGACGGGGAATCTGGCATCCATGGTGGCGCCCTTGATTTTGCTGGCCGTGGTGATGCCTGTGGTCGTGGTGCTGTCGCTTCTGGTGGTGGCTACCATGGTGACGCCTGCGTTGATCCGCTTGGTTGCACAGCGCCGTTTTCCGGAACTCGAGCGCAAACGCGGAGCTTCTTTTCTGCGGAGCATGGCTTGGTCGGTCTCATCAACGGCGCTGGCGCTCCTGGCGCTGTTTGCGTCCATGCCGCTGTGGTTGATTCCGCCACTGGTGCTGGTGCTGCCGCCGTTGGTCTGGGGATGGTTGACGTACCGTGTGATGGCATTTGACGCGCTGGCAGAGCATGCTGATCGCGAGGAGCGCATGTTGATCCTGCAACGCCATCGCCTTCCCTTGCTGCTAATCGGGTTGGTCAGTGGCTACCTGGGGGCCGCTCCGGCGATTGTCTGGGCGTCGGGGGTGGTGTTTGCGGCTGCGTTTGTTGTACTCATTCCGGTGGGCATCTGGATATACACCCTGGTGTTTGCGTTTTCGTCCTTGTGGTTTACCCATTACTGTCTGGCGGCGCTGAAGATCATCCGAGGCACTGGTGCACCTCCGAGGCCCGGTGCTGCAGAAATTCCCGTCTCCATTGCCTCTCAGCCATGATTCCCCACTTCGGCCTGATCGTCATTGGCGATGAAATTCTGTCCGGCAAGCGCATCGACAAGCATCTGAGCAAAGTCATCGAACTTCTCAGGGAGCGCGGCCTGGGCCTCTCGTGGTCTGAATATGTGGGAGACGATGCGCCGCGCATTACGGCCACGCTGCAGCGTGCGTTTGCGTCTGGTGATGTGGTCTTTTGCACCGGCGGCATTGGTGCCACGCCAGACGACCACACCCGCGACTGTGCGGCGCAGGCGCTCGGTGTGCCCACCGTATTGCACCCACAAGCGCGTGAACTTATTGAAGCGCGCATGCGCCAAATGGCCGTGGAGAAGGGGGAGCCGTATGAACCGGATCGCGCCGACAACCAGCAACGGCTGCAGATGGGCAAGTTCCCACAAGGAGCGTCCATCATCCCCAACCCCTACAACCAGATTCCAGGTTTTTTTTGTTCGCCGCACGGCTCGGCAGGAGCGGTATATTTCGTTCCAGGTTTTCCGGTCATGGCGTGGCCCATGCTCGCCTGGGTACTGGACACCTTTTATGGGCGCTATTTTCACCAAGCCGTGCGAACCGAGCGTTCCGTGGTGGTTTTTGACAGCCAGGAAGCGTTGCTCACGCCGTTGATGGAAGCCCTGGAGCGCTTGCACCCCGGCATTGCGGTGTTCAGTCTGCCCAGTGTGGACCATCCGGTCTACGGGCGCCATATTGAGCTGGGTGTCAAAGGTGAGGAGGCACTCGTGCCGCCCGCCTGGGACGCCTTGTTGGCCGGCTTGCACCAATTTGGCGCGAAACTTGGCCCCGAAATGGTGCGTCCTGGCTGATTGGGCGCAATCATGGCTCTTTGCACCAAATTGAAGCGGTGGGGCTGTCGCGAAGATGCTCTTCCTTTGTAGTGCAGCAACCCTGCGCTGGCACATAAACTGCTTTTCTTTTTGAAACCCTTTCTTAACCGCGATTTACCCAGGAGATTCGGATGGCCAAGACCGTTGCAGACGTGATGAAGATGGTGAAGGAGAATGAAGTCAAGTTTGTCGACTTCCGGTTTACGGACACCCGGGGCAAACAGCACCACACCACGGTTCCGGTGTCGCATTTCGACGAAGACAAGTTTGCTTCAGGGCATGCATTCGATGGTTCCTCCATTGCCGGCTGGAAGGGCATTGAGGCTTCGGATATGCAACTGATCCCCGATCCCAATTCGGCGAACATTGACCCGTTCTTCGAGGAAACCACCTTGATCATGACCTGCGACGTGATCGAGCCCAGCGATGGAAAGGCCTACGACCGCGATCCACGTTCGATTGCCAAGCGTGCCGAGGCCTATCTCAAGGCTTCTGGTTTGGGCGATACGGCTTTCTTCGGTCCCGAACCAGAATTTTTCATTTTTGACGGCGTGCGCTGGAGCAACGAGCCCGGCAACGTCAGCGTTGAAATTGAAGAATACGAAGCCCCCTGGAATACGGGAGCCAAGCTCGAAGGCGGCAACCGCGGACACCGCCCCACGGTCAAGGGCGGCTACTTTCCCGTCCCTCCCGTTGACAGCACGCACGACATGCGTGCCGAAATGGCTTTGATCCTCGAGTCCGTGGGCATTCCGGTTGAGGTGTTCCACCACGAAGTGGCAGGTGCCGGCCAGAACGAGATTGGCACACGCTTTAGCACTCTGGTGGAGCGGGCCGACTGGACACAGCTGCAAAAATACGTGGTCCACAACGTGGCCAATGCCTACGGCAAGACCGCCACCTTCATGCCCAAGCCTTATGCCGGCGACAACGGTTCAGGCATGCACGTGCACCAGTCCGTGTGGAAAGACGGGAAGAACCTGTTTGCGGGCGACGGCTACGCCGGCCTCTCCGACTTCGCGCTGTACTACATCGGCGGCATCATCAAGCACGCACGTGCCCTGAACGCCATCACGAATCCTGGCACGAACAGCTACAAGCGTCTGGTGCCGCACTTTGAGGCACCGGTGAAGCTGGCGTATTCGGCCAAGAACCGCTCCGCTTCCATCCGTATCCCCTACGTGGCCAACCCCAAGGGCCGCCGTGTGGAGGCGCGCTTCCCCGATCCACTGATGAACCCCTACCTGGGCTTTGCCGCTCTGCTGATGGCCGGTCTCGATGGTGTGGAGAACAAGATTCATCCGGGCGAAGCCGCCACCAAGGATCTCTACCATCTGCCGCCGGAAGAAGACAAGCTGGTGCCCACCGTGTGCCACAGCCTGGACCAGGCCCTCGAAGCGCTGGATGCCGACCGTGCTTTCCTGACCAAGGGCGGGGTCTTCAGCGATGCCATGCTGGACGCGTACATCGAGCTCAAGATGGGCGAAGTGACGCGCTTCCGCCAAGCCGTGCACCCCGTCGAGTTCGATATGTACTACTCGCTGTAAGCTGGTACAGCCAGACTGCAATGCACCCTGGGGCGGCTTCGGCCGCCTTTTTTTATGTTCGGCTGAACGGACGCGCGGATCGGCTATCCGTTGCGCAAGCGCTTCGATTTGGCTGCTTGGTTACGCTTCGTGCATTGAGGGTGGTCGGCGTTTTGGGCGATACTGCGGCGAGGGCTGCACCGTATGTGCAGCCGGATGCTTATGAAAAAACTCTTTTTCCTTTTATTTGCCTGTGGCGTCGGTGCTGGGGTGGCCCAGTCTCCGGTCTTGGCCCAGGACCGGATTTACCGCTGCGGCAACGAATACACCAATAATGCCAGCGTCGCCAAGGACCGCGGCTGCAAGGTGGTGGAGGGTGGCAATGTCACAGTGGTCCAAGGTACGCGTCCCGCAACTGGCTCGGGTGCCAAGGCAGCAAGCTCGCCACCTTCGGCACCGCGCGTGGATGCCAATGACCAGAAGGCACGCGACGCGGATGCGCGCGCCATATTGCAATCCGAGCTGAAGAAGGCTCAGGCGCGGTTGGCTGACGTCAAGCAGGAATACAACAATGGCTCGCCGCAGCGCAACGCGCTCGATTTGCGCAATACGCAGAAGTACATGGAGCGCACCGCTGACCTCAAGGCGCAGCTCGACCGCGCCGAAGCCGACGTAGCAGGGATTCAGCGCGAGATCGATCGCCTTCCTCCGGTGCGCTGACGCCGTGGTGCCGGAGCGTGCTTCCGCGCGCCGCAGTTCCAGGTCGTTTGCCGCGTTCGACTGGCTTTCGGTCCTGGTGGCGGTGCTGCAACCAGACGGCTCGGTGCAGTACGCCAATGCTGCGCTGGAACAGATGCTCGGGGTGTCGCGGCGCACGCTGGTGGGAAGCGACTTCAGCCAGTACTTTACCGATCCCTCACTGATTCAGTCGGCTGTGGCCGGCACGCACAGCCACGATTTCGCTGCCGTGCGTTTTGAAGCCGTGCTGCGGCGCCTGCACCAGGACGGGATTCCGGTGCACGTTAACTTGGGCGTGGGGGAATTGCGCGAACACTTGGTCGTCGAGCTGTGGCCGCTGGAGCAGCAGGTGCGCCAAGACCGCGAAGAGCGTCTGCTGGAGCAGTCGCAGGCCCATAAAGAGTTGATTCGAAACCTCGCTCACGAGATCAAGAACCCGCTGGGCGGCATTCGCGGTGCTGCCCAGTTGCTTGAGCTGGAGCTGCAAAGTCCGGAACTGGCCGAATATACCGATGTGATCGTCCACGAGGCCGACCGGCTCCAGACGCTGGTGGACCGCCTGCTGGCGCCGCACCGCCACCCGCACGAGGTGGGTGATGTCAACATCCACGAAGTGTGCGAACGGGTGCGTTCTCTCGTCCTGGTAGAGCACCCGCTGGGTTTGAAGGTGCTGCGTGATTACGATACGTCCATTCCCGAATTTCGCGGTGATCGCGCGCAGTTGATCCAGGCCGTCCTCAACATCGTGCAGAACGCTGCCCAGGCGCTGGCGCCGCGCATGGCGCAGGGTGACGCCTGCATCACCTTGCGCACCCGCGTGGCGCGCCAGATCACTTTTGGGCGGCAGCGCTACAAGCTGGCATTGGAATTGCATGTCATTGACAACGGGCCCGGCGTGCCCGATGCCATTCTGGACAGAATTTTCTATCCCCTGGTATCGGGCCGCGAGGGCGGTTCAGGGCTGGGGCTGACATTGGCGCAGACGTTTGTGCAGCAGCACCATGGTTTGGTCGAATGCGAGAGTGTCCCGGGACGAACGGATTTCCGCATTCTCCTGCCGCTGCCCTGAGGAACGAGTACCGCAACCCAGGAAATGCAACGCTTATGAAGCCGATCTGGATAGCAGACGATGACCCTTCGATCCGCTTCGTGCTTGAAAAGGCCTTGGCCCGCGAGGGCCTGAGCACGCGAAGCTTCAGCCATTCGCGCGAAGTGCTCGATGCGTTGGCCGCCATTGCGGCGGGGGACGACAGCGAGCCCGGTCCGCAGGTCCTGGTCAGCGATATCCGTATGCCGGGTGGCTCGGGTCTGCAACTGCTGGAGAAGGTGCATGCCTTGCATCCCGCTCTGCCCGTCCTCATCATGACGGCGTATTCGGATCTGGACAGCGCCGTTTCGGCCTTCCAGCGCGGCGCCTTCGAGTATTTGCCCAAGCCATTTGACCTTCCCAAGGCGGTGGAATTGATACGCCGCGCCGTACAAGAGAGCCAGCGCGAGGAGGTCGCGCAGGACAGCCCCGAGATCGCGCCCGAAATGCTGGGTCAGGCGCCCGCCATGCAGGATGTGTTTCGCGCTATCGGCCGCCTGAGCCAGAGCCTGGTGACGGTACTCATTACCGGCGAGTCGGGCTCCGGCAAGGAGCTGGTGGCGCGGGCGCTGCACAAGCATTCGCCCGTGGCACAGGGGCCTTTCGTTGCCATCAATACGGCTGCCATTCCGAAAGACCTGCTCGAATCCGAACTCTTTGGCCATGAGCGTGGCGCCTTCACCGGCGCGCAGACACAGCGGCGCGGGCGCTTCGAGCAGGCCGAAGGCGGCACGCTGTTTCTGGATGAAATCGGCGATATGCCCTTCGATTTGCAGACGCGTCTGCTGCGCGTGCTCTCGGATGGTCAGTTCTACCGCGTCGGCGGGCACAGCGCCGTCAAGGCCCATGTGCGCGTGGTGGCCGCGACGCACCAGAACCTGGAGCAGCGCGTCAAGGAAGGCGGCTTTCGCGAAGACCTGTTCCACCGGCTGAACGTGATTCGCCTGCGCCTGCCCGCGCTGCGCGAGCGCCGCGAGGACATTCCCATGCTGACGCGCCACTTCCTGCAGGTCAGCGCGCGCCAGTTGGGTGTGGATTCCAAACGCATTTCCGATGCCGCGCTGGCGCGCCTGGAGCAGTTCAGTTTTCCAGGCAACGTGCGCCAGTTGGAGAACGTCTGCCACTGGCTGACCGTGATGGCGCCGGCGCAGGTCATTTCGGTGCAGGATTTGCCGCCTGAAGTGCTGGAGGTTGCGGCGCTGCCTGCAAGCGGCGCTCTCAAGCCGGTTCTGGAACCCGCTTTGCAAGACCCGCAGGCTCCGAGCGACGAGGTGCTCGGCCAGGGGAGCGTTCCGGCAGGCCATGGTGCTTTCTTGGCGTCCGGGGCAGGAGCGCTCGGCGAACCCAGGCCGGGCTTCGCGGCGGCACCAGCGGCGGTCGGATCCAAAGCCGACTGGGAGCAGGGCCTCGCGAACGAAGTGCGCAGCTTGCTCGCCGCAGGTAGGCACGACGTCTGGGATTGCTTGTCGCAGCGATTCGAATCGTGCCTTATCAGCAGCACGCTCGACACCACGCATGGCAGGCGCATGGAGGCCGCACAGCGCCTGGGCATAGGCCGCAACACCATCACCCGGAAAATCCAGGACCTTGGCCTGGAGGCAAAAAATATATATGAAAATGGCCTCTAGCGCTTATTGGGTAAGCGCTTAAAGCTATCAATTTGATAATAATTTGAAACCGGTACGCGCCCCTTTTGCGCGCGTCCAAGCCCCATGTGCAGGTGCGCTGAGGGCGCACCCGGTGGCGGCCCAGCGGCTCCCAGAACGGCGCCGTTGATTCAGCCAAGGCGGTTTCATGTCCGAGCACGGCGATGCAAACCGCGACCTCACATGATTCGTGAGGACGGAGGCGGCACCATGGCCGGCGCCCTGCACCGTGGCTGGGCAGCGATGAAAATGGCGCTTTCCACCATGGACGAGAAGGCGGTGCTGTAGACGTGCGAACATGGCTGCAACCGCTTGATCACGGGCAACCCATGGCGCTGCGGCTAGCCGCAGCTGCCTGAGCCAGCCGGCCGCGTGCCGGCTTTTTTGCGCCTATGCCGCTGCTGGCAGCGGCGTGCCCAGGCTGCGCAGCAGGTCGCGCACCAATTGGGCGCGCGCCTGCACGTCGGGGAGTTCGCGCTCGATGCGCAGCTTCTCGTTGCCGGCAAGCCTGATGTGCCGGTTTTTCTGCACCAGATCAATGATTCGCATCGGGTCCACCGGGGCGCCTGGCCGGAAGCTCACGGTCGTGACGCCGGGTGCCGCGTCCACTTTGAGCACGCCATAGGGCGCGCTGAGAACCCGCAGACGGTGCACATCGAACAGCGTTTGCGCCTGGGCCGGTAGCTTGCCGAAACGGTCGACAAGCTCTTCCAGCAGGCTGTCGATCTGATCGCCCGTGCGCGCGGTGGCCAGCTTCTTGTAGAACGAGAGCCGCAGGTGCACATCGCCGCAGTAGTCGTCGGGCAGCAGGGCGGGGGCGTGCAGGTTGATGTCGGTGGTGACGTTGAGCGGCGCCAGCAGGTCGGGCTCCTTGCCCGCCTTCAAGCTGCGCACGGCCTCGCTCAGCATCTCGTTGTAGAGCTGAAAGCCGATCTCCATCATGTTGCCGCTCTGGTTGTCGCCCAGCACCTCGCCCGCGCCGCGAATCTCCAGGTCGTGCATGGCGAGGTAGAAGCCGCTGCCAAGCTCTTCCATGGCCTGAATGGCGTCGAGCCGCTGCTGCGCCTGTTTGGTCAGGCTCTCGACGTCGGGCACCATCAGGTAGGCATAGGCCTGGTGGTGGCTGCGGCCGACGCGCCCGCGCAGCTGGTGCAGTTGCGCCAGGCCGAACTTGTCGGCGCGGCTCATGACGATGGTGTTGGCGGTGGGCACGTCGATGCCGGTCTCAATGATGGTCGAGCACAGCAGCAGGTTGTAGCGCTGGGCAACAAAGTCGCGCATGACCTTTTCCAGCTCGCGCTCGTGCATCTGGCCGTGGGCGACAGCGATGCGCGCCTCGGGCAGTATTTCTTCGAGCTTTTGGCGCCGGTTCTCGATGGTCTCGACCTCGTTGTGCAGGAAGTACACCTGACCGCCGCGCTTCAATTCGCGCAGCACGGCTTCGCGAATGACGCCCGTGCCTTCGCTGCGCACAAAGGTCTTGATGGCCAGGCGCCGCTGCGGAGCGGTGGCAATCACCGAGAGGTCGCGCAGGCCTTCCAGCGCCATGCCCAGCGTGCGTGGGATGGGTGTGGCGGTGAGCGTCAGCACGTCCACCTCGGCGCGCAACTGCTTCATCTGCTCTTTGTGGCGCACGCCAAAGCGGTGCTCTTCGTCAATGATGAGCAGCCCCAGGTCATGAAACTTGGTCGATTCCGAGAGCAGTTTGTGCGTACCGACCACGATATCCACCGTGCCGTCGGCAATGCCCTTGAGCGCGGCGGTCACCTCCTTGCCCGAGCGAAAGCGCGAAACCTCAGCGACCTTCACCGGCCATTTGGAAAAGCGGTCCACCAGCGTCTGGTAATGCTGCTCGGCGAGCAAGGTGGTCGGCGCCAGAAAGGCCACCTGCTTGCCGCCTGTCACCGCGATGAAGGCCGCGCGCAAGGCCACTTCGGTCTTGCCAAAGCCGACATCGCCGCAGACCAGGCGGTCCATGGGGCGTGGGCTGATCATGTCCTGGATGACGGCGTGGATGGCGGCATTCTGGTCGGCCGTTTCCTCGAAGCCGAAGTCGCTCACAAACTGCTCGTAGTCTGGCGCGCTGTAGCGGAAGGCATGGCCTTCGCGTGCGGCGCGGCGGGCGTAGATGTTGAGCAGCTCGGCGGCGCTGTCGCGTACCTGCTCGGCCGCTTTGCGTTTGGCCTTTTCCCACTGGCCGCTGCCCAGTCGGTGCAGCGGCGCATCGTCGGGCGATACGCCGGAATAGCGGCTGATGAGCTGCAACTGGCTCACCGGTACGTAGAGCACGGCGTCCGCGGCGTATTCCAGGTGCAGGAACTCCTGCAACGCGGGCGTTCCGTCGGGGTTCTGGTTGCCCACGTCCATGTTCACGAGGCCACGGTAGCGTCCAATGCCATGTGCGCTGTGCACCACCGGGTCGCCCAGGCTCAGCTCGGAGAGGTCTTTGATGAGCGACTCGACATCGCTGACCTGTTCCTGCTTGCGCCGGCGCCGGGCGGTCGCTGGGGTGGAAAAGAGCTCGGTTTCGGTGACAAAGTCGATGCCGTGCTCGACCCAGGCAAAGCCCTCGGCCAGTGCGGCGGTGGCAATCCCCAAGACTTCGTTGTCGTGCTGTTCGAATTCTTCGAGCGAATCAAAGGCCGGCGGGTTGACACCGCCAGCGCGCAGAAAATCGAGCAGGCTCTCGCGCCGTCCGGCACTCTCGGCGAGCAGCAGCACCCGGTGCTGGCCTGCCTGCACGTGCGCCTGCAGGCGCGAGAGCGGCTCGGCTGCGCCGCGCACAACCGCGAGTTCCGGCAGGCGCTGGAACTGGGCGCTGGATTCGACGTCTTCCACGCCAGGGCGAATGGTCAGCTGGGCGTGTTCCTTGGCGTGTGTATAGAACTGGTCGGCGCTAAGAAACAGGGCTTCGGGTGGCAAGGCAGGGCGCTCGGAATCGCCTTGTACCAGGCGGTAGCGGTCGCGCGTGTCCTGCCAGAAGCGCTGAAATGCCGGCTCCAGGTCGCCGTGCAGCACGACAGTGGCTTTGTCGCCCAGGTAGTCGAATACGGTCGCCGTTTCGTCAAAAAACAGCGGCAGGTAGTACTCGATGCCGGCCGTGGCCACGCCCTGGCCGATGTCCTTGTAGACGCGGCTCTTGGTCGGGTCGCCCTCCAGCATTTCGCGCCAGCGGCTGCGAAAGCGCGCGCGTGCGTCGTCGTCCATGGGGAACTCGCGGCCGGGCAGCAGGCGCACCTCGGGTACCGGGTAGAGGCTGCGCTGGCTGTCCGGGTCGAACGCGCGCAGCGAATCGATCTGGTCGTCAAACAGATCGACCCGGTAGGGCACCGTCGAACCCATGGGGAACAGATCGATCAAGCCGCCACGCACGGCGTATTCGCCAGGGCTGACTACCTGGCCCACGTGGGCATAACCCGCCAGCGTCAATTGGGCGCGCAGCCTGGCGTCGTCGAGCTTTTGGCCGACCTTGAAGTGAAAGGTGTAGCCCGCCAGAAACGACGGGGGCGCCAGGCGGTAGAGCGCCGTGGTGGCCGGCACCAACACCACGTCGGCGCCGGTGTCGCGGTCGCGTTGGCTGATGCGCCAGAGCGTGGCCAGGCGCTCGCTGATGAGGTCCTGGTGGGGTGAGAAACTGTCGTAAGGCAGCGTTTCCCAGTCGGGGAACAAGGCGCAGCGCAATCCGGGCGCGAAGAACGCGATTTCATCGAGCAGGCGCCGGGCGTCGGACGCGTCGGCGGTGACGATGGCGGTGACACCGTGTTGGCTGCGCTCGCGCTCGGCAAGCTGCGCGAGCAGCAGCGCGTCGGCACTGCCAGGGGGGCGGGGCAAGGCGAAGCGCTTGCCGGGAGAGAGTTTGGGGAGTTGCATGCGCACAGGCGACAGAGAAGCGTGCCGGCGCCAGGATGGCGCCGGGCAGGCTGCCACCCGGTGCGGCGGGAGAGCGCAATTCTAGAATGCTGGGATGAACCCCGCTTCCGCACCTCCGGGCACGCCGCCTCTTGCCGCGCAACTGCAGACCGTGCAGGGTAGCCCGCCTGCCCAGTTCTGGGCACTTCTGCCCTGTGCCGGCAGTGGCTCGCGGGCCGTTGCAGGCGTGGCGGCCAGTAGCGCCAACCTGCCCAAGCAATACCACATTGTGGCGGGCCTTCCCCTGGTGCTGCATACGCTGGCAGCGTTTGCCGGGGTGGACCGCTTGCGCAGCACACTGGTGGCGGTAGCGCCGGGCGATCAGTTTTTTGCAGCACACCCATCGCCCCTTTATTTCGTGGCCCCTTGCGGCGGGCCCGCGCGCGCCGATACCGTACTTGCCGGCTTGCGAGAGCTGCGCGCGCGCGGTGCACAAGAGCGCGACTGGGTGTTGGTGCACGACGCGGCGCGCTGCCTGGTGACCACCGAACAGATCAATGCACTCATCGACGCCTGCGTCAGCGACCAGGTAGGCGGCCTGCTGGCCCACCAATTGGCCGACACTTTGAAGACGGCCAGCAGCGGGCCGGGCGGTGTGCGCGTTGTTTCGACGGTGGACCGGGGCGACAAATGGCTCGCGCAAACGCCGCAAATGTTCCGCCTGGGGCCGCTGGCCGAGGCGCTGGAAAAGTTTGGTTCCATCGCCACCGACGAAGCCAGCGCCATGGAAGCCACGGGCCAGCACCCACGGCTGGTACCGGGCAGTGCCCTCAATTTCAAAGTCACCTACCCAGAGGACTTTGCCCTGGCAGAGGCCGTGCTTGCCCAGCGCATGCACGCGGGGACGCTGGCGCGTTTTGGTGGGCTGCTGCGGGTATCCGAACCCACAGCGCCCGCCCCGCCTGAAGGCGCTGATGCGCAGAGGAGCACAGGATGACCATGGGCATGCGCATAGGCGAGGGCTGGGACGTGCACGCCTTGGTGCCGGGGCGGCCGCTCGTGATTGGTGGGGTGGCCATCCCGCATTCGATGGGCTTGCTCGGGCATTCCGATGCCGATGTCCTGCTGCATGCCATTACCGATGCCTTGCTGGGTGCAGCGGCGCTGGGGGATATTGGCAGCCATTTTCCGGACAGCGACCCGGAATTCAAGGGGGCAGATTCCGCTCGTTTGCTGGCCGAGGCGACGCGGCGTGTGCGCGCCGCGGGCTGGGAGATTGGCAACATCGACAGCACCGTCGTTGCCCAGGCGCCACGCCTGGCCCCGCATATCGCGGCCATCCGCTTGCGCATTGCCGCCGCGCTCGGCGTCGCCGTGGAGCAGGTCAACGTCAAGGCCAAGACCGCTGAGCGGCTTGGGCCGGTGGGGCAGGGTTTGGCGATCGAGGCGCGCGCCGTGGCGCTGATCTTCAGCTCCTGCCCGCGAGCGGAGGGAGCTTGCGCTTGACCTGAGGGCGCTGCAGGCGCGGGTGCGCATCGGAACCGCCGGCGCGCCGCAATTGCACATGCGCGACGAGTCCGCCGGAGGACGAGTTCGCCAAGGCAAAAATACCGCCCATGCGCTGAATGGTCTTGTCCACAATCGACAGGCCGAGGCCCGCGCCGGCGGCTGCCGTGCGTGCGGAGTCACCGCGGAAAAATGGTTTGACGAGGTTCGACAACTGCTCGGGTGCCACACCCGGGCCATGGTCGCGCACCTTGAGCAGCACCCACTCCTCGCGCCCCTTGGCGGCAATGTCCACATGGGCGATATCGGTGTCGCTGGTCTTGCCGTAGCGGCGGGCGTTTTCCAGCAGATTGGAGAGGATGCGGGCCAGTTCGACCTCGTCGGCCAGAACGTTGAGGTCTTCAGGCACCTCCATGGTGATCTGCAGTTCGCGATGGTCCTGCACGGCGTACACGCAGGATGTGACCACGCCGCGCAGGTTCACCGGCGTGAGCGTGACGTGGTCAGGCCGTGCGTAGTCGAGAAACTTGTCGATGGTCGCGTCAAGCTGCACGATGTCGGCCACCATGTGCTCGCGGGCGATTTCGTCGGAGACGCTCATCTCGGTTTCCAGCCGCAGGCGCGCCAAGGGGGTGCGCAGGTCGTGCGAGATGCCAGCCAGCATCACGGCGCGGTCTTGTTCGAGCTTGGCGAGCTTTTGCGCCATGCGGTTGAAGCCAATGTTGACCTCCCGGATCTCGCTGGTCACGGCTTCCTCGTCGAGGCGGCTGGCGGCAAAGTCGCCGTCGCGCACCCGGTTGGCGGCGTAGGAGAGGCGTTTGAGCGGCTGGTTGATCAACCGGGCAATCACCGCAGCGCCGGCAAGGGAGAGTACGCCCGCAGTGGCCAGCCAGATCAGCCAGGTGCGCCCGCCAGCGGGCGTAAAGCGCGAACGGTCCATGAGCAGCCAGTTGGCGTCGCCGTTGATGGTGAAGCCGACCCAAAGCCCCTTTTCGCCATTCACGCTTTGCGCCACGATGGCGCCCTCGCCGAGCCGGCGTGTGAGCTCTTCGGTCAGGCGCAGGCCCAGATCCGTGCTGTCGAGCAGCTCGAAGCGATCGCCCGGCTCGCGCGGCAGGATGCGCACGCCCTCCTGATCGGCCATGGTCTTGAGGAGCGAGACACGCGCAATCGGGTCGGCATGCACCAGCGCGGCGCGGCTCAGGTTGACGAGCGAGGCGATCTGCTGGGCGGTGTGCAGCGCGCGCGGCTCGAACTCCAGTGCGCGCAGCGTTTGCAGCCAGGCCAGGATGCTGCCAAACAGCAGCACGCTGAGCAGAAAAAAGGTGCGCCAGAAAAGGTTGAGCCCCACGCGCTTGCGCGATGTGCTGTCTCCGCTTGGAGACTCCAGCGGCGCGGGACTGGTGACCTCTGGGTCGGATGAGGCAAGGCTGGCCATAGGCAGTGGTTCAGTGGCAGAAACGGTCGATCAACCCGCTCCGTCCGGCACGAAGACATAGCCCACGCCCCAGACGGTCTGGATGTAGCGGGGCGCTGCGGCGTCGTCCTCGATCAGTTTGCGCAGGCGCGAGACCTGCACGTCCAGGCTCCGGTCAAAAGGCTCGAATTCGCGGCCTCGTGCCAGAACGGCGAGTTTTTCGCGCGACAAGGGTTGGCGCGGGTGGCGCACCAGGGCTTTGAGCATGGCGAACTCGCCGGTGGTCAGCGGCAGCTCTTCCCCGCCTTTTTGCAGTGCGCGCGTGCCCAGGTCAAATGTGAACGGGCCGAAGTGCACGGTCTCGTTGTCGCCCGATGGGGCGCCGGGCGCTTCCAGCGGCGGGCGGCGGCGCAGCACGGCGTGGATGCGTGCCAGCAATTCGCGCGGGTTGAACGGCTTGCCAAGGTAATCGTCGGCCCCGACTTCAAGGCCGACGATGCGGTCCACGTCCTCGCCCTTGGCGGTCAGCATGATGATGGGGGTGCGATCGTGAACCGCGCGCAAACGCCGGCAGATGGACAGGCCGTCCTCGCCCGGCATCATCAGATCGAGCACGATCAAGTCGACGGTGTCGCGCAGCAGAATGCGGTTGAGCGCTTTGCCGTCTTCGGCCAGGATGACTTCGAAACCCTCTTGGGTGAGATAGCGGCGCAGCAGATCGCGGATGCGTGCGTCGTCATCAACCACCAGCACCTTGTCGGTGCGCGCGTTGTTGGTTGTGGCCATGGTGACTCCTCGGTCCAATTTGTAACAGCGGCCATTGTTACCAGTTTGTGGCCGGAAAACGCCAATGTGCGCGGAGTCTGACCTCCGGTTACATGTTTTTCCCGCTGCGCACACTTCGGCCCGCAGGGTAGGGGAAGTCAGGCAGTTGGCTGACAGGGCGAGCGCTCGCCTCGCGCTAAGGTCCAGGCCCTTTTCTCGCTTGCTGAACGCTCATGAACATTTTTCGCCCCCTTATTACCGCCGCCGCTTTGGCGTGCGCCACGGGCGCCGTGCAGGCGCAGGCCACGCTCACCCCCGCGCCGCAAAACGTCGTCACGCTGGAAAGCTCTGGCACCGTCGAGGTGCAGCAGGACGTGCTTGTGCTGACCCTGGGGACCGCGAAGGAAGGCAAGGACGCTGCCACCGTCCAGACGCAGTTGCGCCAGGCGCTTGATACCGCCCTGGCCGAGGTGCGCAAAACCGCCGAGCCCAAGCTGATGGACGTGCGCACTGGCAATTTCTCGCTCTCGCCCCGCTATGGCCAGAACCAGCAGATCACCGGCTGGCAGGGCCGTGCAGAGCTGGTGCTGGAGGGGCGCGATTTCCCTCGCATCACGGGCGCGGCGGCGCGCGCGACGACGCTCACCATCAGCCGCGTCGCCTTTGACCTGAGCCGAGAGCAGCGCGAGAGCGTCGAAGGCGAAGCGCAGCAGCAGGCGATTGCCCGCTTCAAGGAGCAGGCAGGGCGGTTGAGCACCAATTTTGGCTTTGGCGGCTACAGCTTGCGCGAGGTGGCCGTGCACAGCAGCCAGAGTGGCCCTGGCCTGCAGCCGCGCATGATGGCCATGGAAGCACGCGGCGCCAGCATGCCCGACGCGCCGATCCCGGTGGAAGCCGGCAAGGCCAGCGTCACCGTGACGGTGACGGGCAGCGTGCAAATGCGCTGAAATTTTAGGTGAAAATGGCCTCTAGCGCTTATGCAGTATGCGCTAGCAGCTATAGTTTCAGGAGTATTCCAGCCAAGGTGGCCCGTAGCGCCGGGCCGGCGGAACTTATTGCGCCACCCAGCCGCCGTCCATGTTCCAGGCCGCGCCGCGCACGTTGTTGGCGGCGGGCGAGCAGAAGAACAGCGCCAGCTCTCCCAGTTCCTCGGGCGTGGTGAACTGCATGGAGGGCTCTTTCTCGCCCAGCAGCAGCTTTTTCGCGTCGTCGTTTGAGAGGCCATGCTCGGCCGCCTTGGCGTCCACCTGTTTTTGCACCAGCGGGGTCAGCACCCAGCCGGGGCAGATGGCGTTGCAGGTGACGCCCGTCGTGGCCGTCTCCAGTGCGGTCACCTTGGTCAGGCCCACGAGGCCGTGCTTGGCTGCCACATAGGCCGATTTTTGCGCCGATGCGACCAGGCCGTGGACAGAGGCCAGATTGATGATGCGGCCCCAGTTCCTGGCCTTCATGGCCGGAAGCGCCAAGCGCGTGGTGTGAAAAGCGCTGCTGAGATTGATGGCAATGATGGCGTCCCAGCGGTCGGCAGGGAAATCTTCGATGTTGGACACATGCTGGATGCCGGCGTTGTTCACCAGGATGTCCACAGCGCCAAATTCACGTTGGCAACTGGCGATCATGTCCTCGATGTCGGCGACACGCGACATGTCGGCCCCGTGGTAGGCCACGCGTGCGCCAGTACCCTTGCCTGCCGCCAGGACCTCTGCCTTGGGGCCTTCGCTGTCCCCGAATCCGTTGAGCATGACGTTCGCGCCCTGGCGGGCCAGCGCCTTGGCGATACCAAGGCCAATGCCACTGGTGGAGCCTGTGACGAGAGCGGTCTTTCCTTGAAGCATGGGTTTCTCCGGATGATTTACGATGCGATCGAGCAATTATCCAGCGAGCGTACGCCTCCCCGACACCATGATTGAACCTAGGCTGAACTACGTACGCTGCCCCGGCGCCCAGGCGGTCCGCGCCGAAGACGGCGAGACCACTCCCGGCCACCGCATGGCGTATTGGGAATGGAATGCCACCGGCAACCCCAAGCACCCGCAGGTGGTGGTCTGCGTGCATGGCCTGTCGCGCCAGGGGCGCGATTTCGATACCCTGGCGCGTGCGCTGGCGCCGCACGCCCGCGTTGTCTGCCCTGATGTCGTCGGCCGGGGCGAGAGCGACTGGCTTGCTGACCCCATGGCCTATGACGTGCAGCAGTACGCGGGCGACATGCTCGCCATGCTCCAGCAGTTGCACCAGGAAGCCCCTATTGATGCGCTGGACTGGGTCGGCACCAGCATGGGCGGCCTGATCGGCATGGTGGTGTCCAGCCTGCCGCCCGGCGTTTTGCCGGTGCCCGTACGCCGCCTGGTGCTCAACGATGTGGGGCCTGCCATCGAGTGGTCAGCGCTTGAGCGCATTGGCCAGTACCTGGGCGCGCCACTGCGCTTTGATTCGCCCGAGCAGGCGGCTGCGCAGCTGTGGGCCATGTCCACCAGCTTTGGGCCGCACACGCCGGAACAGTGGATGGCGCTCACGCGCCCCATGCTGCGCACAACGCCGCAAGGGCAGTACCGCTTGCACTACGACCCGGCTATTGCACAGCCCTTTCGCGCGCTGACGCGCGAAGCCGCCGAAAAGGGCGAAGCGCTGCTGTGGCAGCTCTATGACGCGATCAGCGCGCAGACTTTGGTGCTGCGCGGCGCCGAGTCCGATTTGCTGTCGCCTGCCACCGTGCAGGCCATGGCAGAGCGCGGCCCCAAGGCCCGGTGTGTCGAGTTTGCAGGTGTCGGGCATGCGCCAACGCTGGTGGCACCTGGCCAGGTCGAGGCGGTGACCCGCTTCTTGCTGGCACCGCCGCCGAAAGGCAGCGCATGAAAAACGTGATGGCCATGGTGCAGCCTGGTGCCTCTGGCGAATCGACCGTTCCCGTGCTGGTGGCGGCTACCGCTGGCGCGGTGCCAGAGCAGGCGAATGCGCTGGTGCGCGCGCGCGCGTTTGCCGAGCCCTTGATCGGCAGCGAATTGCTGGGCACCGGTGAGAACGCGCTGGAGCACGCCGATGCCGTGGCCGCCATCCTCAAGGGCATTGGCGGCTCTGAACCCATGCAGGCGGCCGCCTACCTGGTCCACACCTGCCCGCACCTCAATCGTCCGCGCGAGGTCATCGCCAAGGCGTTTGGCGACAACTTTGCCACGCTGGCGGTGGAGACCACGCAACTCATGCACCTGCAAGAGCAGGCGCGCGAGGCGCGCGCGCCGGACGACCCTGGCGAGCAGACCGAGAGCGTGCGCAAGATGCTGCTGGCGTTCTCGCGCGACCTGCGCGTGGTGATGCTGCGCCTGGCGTCGCGCCTGCAGACGCTGCGCTTTTATGCAGCGAGCAAGCGCCCGGTGTCGCCAGCCATCGCGCACGAAGCGCTGCATGTGTTCGCGCCCCTGGCCAACCGGCTGGGGATCTGGCAGTTCAAGTGGGAGCTGGAAGATCTGGCGTTCCGTTTTCTCGAACCGGACACCTACAAGGAAGTCGCGCGGCTGCTCGACGAGAAGCGTGCCGAGCGAGAGCTGTATATGGAGCAACTGCGTGCCAGAGTCGAATCGGCCCTGCGCGCCCACAGCATCAGCGCCACCGTACAGGGCAGGCCCAAGCACATCTACAGCATCGTCAAGAAGATGCGTGGCAAATCGCTGGCGTTCGAGCAACTGTTCGATCTGCGCGCGCTGCGCGTGATCGTCCCGAGTGTGAAAGACTGCTACCAGGCGCTCAGCTGGGTGCACAGCCATTTCACCCCGCTGGTCGAGGAGTTTGACGACTACATCGCCAAACCCAAGCCCAACGGCTACCAGTCGCTGCACACCATCGTGCGCGACGAGCTGGGCAAGGCCGTCGAGATCCAGATTCGCACCCAGGCCATGCACGACCATGCCGAAAGCGGCGTGGCGGCCCACTGGGCCTACAAGGAAGCGGGCAGCAAGGGCTATGCCGGTGTGTCGGCCAGCAGCGAGTACGACGCCAAGATCGCCGTACTGCGCCAGTTGCTCGCATGGGAGCGTGATTTCTCGGGGGCGCCGCAGCACCGCCATCTGTTCGATGACCGCATCTATGTGCTGACGCCAGATGCCGCCATCGTCGAATTGCCACAGGGCGCAACGCCGGTGGATTTCGCCTATGCGGTGCACACCAGCGTCGGCCACCGCTGCCGCGGCGCGCGTGTCGATGGCGCGATGGTGTCGCTCAACACGCAGTTGCAAAACGGCCAGACGGTGGAGGTGACCACGGCCAAGGAAGGCGGCCCCTCGCGCGACTGGCTCAACGCCGAGCTTGGCTACCTCACCAGCCACCGTGCACGCGCCAAGGTCCGCGCCTGGTTCAATGCGCAACTGCAGCACGAGACCATCGCGCGCGGGCGTGAGGCCGTTGAAAAGCTCTTGCAGCGCGAAGGCAAGACCGCGATGCGGCTCGAAGAGCTTGCCAGCCAGTTGGGTTTTCGCTCGGCCGACGCCTTGTTTGAGGTGGTGGGCAAGGACGAATTCTCGCTGCGCAACATTGAAAATCTGCTGCGCCCGCCTGAGCCTGCGCTGCAGCCCGACGACTACCTGCCTCTGAAAAAAGCGCGCGCTCCCGACAAGGCGCCCAAAGGCGGCGTACTGGTGGTGGGCATGGATTCGCTGATGACGCAACTGGCGGGTTGCTGCAAACCGGCGCCGCCAGATGATATTCGCGGCTTCGTGACGCGGGGCAAAGGGGTCAGCGTTCATCGCTCCGACTGCCGCAATTTCCGCGAGATGGCCGCCCGCAACGCCGAGCGCGTGATTGAGGTCGAGTGGGGCCTTCCCAAGGCCAGTGCCAATGCTGCGTTCTATCCGGTGGACGTGGCGGTAGAAGCGGCCGACCGCCAGGGATTGCTGCGCGATATTTCTGAAATTTTTGCCAAAGAAAAAATGAACGTGATTGGCGTCAAGACG
Organism: Simplicispira sp. GW247-4R2A; assembly: GCF_059424465.1. Lineage (NCBI taxonomy): Bacteria > Pseudomonadati > Pseudomonadota > Betaproteobacteria > Burkholderiales > Comamonadaceae > Simplicispira > Simplicispira sp. GW247-4R2A. The sequence continues at coordinate 52,242 of NZ_JBWKZM010000025.1, forward strand.
CAGTCTGTCAAAGGAACGGCCTGGATGACCTTTACCGTTGAAATTGTTGACGCAGCGCGGCTCTCCAAAGTGCTGGGTACCGTCGCGCAGGTTGCGGGTGTGCATTCGGCGCGCAGACGCTAAAGCGCATTCAACTCGGCTGAAAGCTCGATTTTTACTGCTACAATTTCAGCTTCTCGAATACACGCAGGCGCGTAGCTCAGCTGGTTAGAGCACCACCTTGACATGGTGGGGGTCGTTGGTTCGAGTCCAATCGCGCCTACCAGAAATGGTAATGAAATCAAGGGGTCAGCAGACATGCTGATCCCTTTTTCTATGGCCGCGCTTTGCCGGAACCTGACCAAGTCCAGTACCGCTGTTGCCTTGGTGTGACGCTGGTGTCCACACCTTTTTGCACTTTGGGGCGGCCCGTTTCAGGGTTGGTGCCGACCGCATCCTCCCGCTCAATGCGAGTTACATCTGACGGGGTTTCTTCTTCCAGTGCTTCGGGCGTAGCGCCACTTTTTTCGGCTTCTTGGACGTCTTGGGAGTCAGGACTGGGCGTAGGGAGCCTCCAGCGGTGAGTATTTGGCGATTGCGAAAGAGCGAGGGCGGGCGCCTGTCGTCCAACGATCCCTCCAGCCGTGCGAAGCATGTCGCCATGCTCAGGGTATTCCTGCGCGGTTAGGGCAGAGCACCTGCCTAGAATCTGTTGCAGTGCAATAGAGGGCGATGCCCAGGGAAATATCCACACATGACTGAGCAAGCATCCGCCGCTTCGAGCCACGCGACCGTCCGCGTGATCAAGAAATACCCGAACCGCCGTCTCTACGATACCGCCACCTCCACCTACATTACGCTGGCCGAGGTCAAGCAATTGGTCATGGAGCGCCAGCCGCTGGTGGTGCGCGATGCGAAGTCGGGCGAAGACATCACGCGCAGCATCTTCCTGCAAATCATTCTCGAAGAAGAGGCGGGCGGCCGCCCCATGTTCACCGAGGCGGCGCTGGCCAACATCATTCGTTTCTACGGCCATGCCATGCAGAGCTTCATGGGCAGCTACCTGGAGAAGAACGTGCAGGCGTTCACCGATATCCAGGCCAAGCTGGCCGAGCAGGCACACGGCATGACGCCCGAGGCCTGGACGCAGTTCATGGGTGGCCAGTCGCCCATGGTGCCGGGCCTGATGGGCAACTACGCTGAGCAGTCGCGCACCTTGTTTTCTCAAATGCAGGAGCAGATGCAAAAGCAGACCGAGCAGATGCTCGGCGCCATGGGTTTGAAGCGCTGACGCGTGTTTCCTCCGCTGTTTTCTGGCGGTACAGGACAATATGGGGATGAACGACGTTGTTTCCCCACCCAAAATTCCCAAAATCGGTTTCGCCAGTTTGGGCTGCCCCAAGAATCTGACCGACTCCGAATTGATCCTCACGCAACTGAGCGCCGAGGGCTACGAGACGTCCAAGACCTTCGAGGGCGCCGATCTGGTGATCGTCAATACCTGCGGCTTCATTGACGACGCGGTGCGCGAGAGCCTCAACACCATTGGCGATGCGCTGGCCGAAAACGGCAAGGTCATTGTCACCGGCTGTCTGGGCGCGCGCCAAGGCGAGAGCGGCGGCAACTATGTGCAGCAGATGCACCCCAGCGTGCTCGCCGTGACGGGTGCGCACGCGACCCAGGAGGTGATGGATGCGGTGCACCGCAACCTGCCCAAGCCGCACGATCCCTTTGTCGATCTGGTTCCCGGAGCCTTTGGCGTGGCCGGCATCAAGCTCACGCCGCGCCACTATGCCTACCTGAAGATCAGCGAAGGCTGCAACCACCGCTGCACCTTCTGCATCATCCCCTCGATGCGCGGCGACCTGGTATCGCGCCCGGTGGGTGACGTGCTGGCGGAGGCCAAGGCGCTGTTTGCTGGCGGCGTCAAAGAGCTGCTGGTCATCAGCCAGGACACCTCGGCCTACGGCGTGGATGTGAAATACCGCACCGGCTTCTGGGATGGCCAGCCGGTCAAGACACGCATGCTGGAGCTGGTGCAAAAGCTGGGCGAGATCGCCGAGCCCTATGGCGCCTGGGTGCGCTTGCACTATGTGTACCCCTACCCGAGCGTGGACGAAATCATCCCCTTGATGGCCACCGGGAAGGTGTTGCCGTACCTGGACGTGCCGTTCCAGCACAGCCACCCCGATGTGCTCAAACGCATGAAGCGCCCAGCCAGCGGCGAGAAAAATCTCGAGCGCATCGAGCGCTGGCGCGCCGCCTGCCCGGAAATCGTCATCCGCAGCACCTTCATCGCCGGCTTCCCTGGTGAGACGGAAGAAGAGTTCCAGCATCTGCTGGACTTCCTGCGCGAGGCGGAGATCGACCGCGCCGGCTGCTTTGCCTACAGCGACGTCGCGGGCGCTGCCGCCAACGGGCTGCCGGGCATGCTCCCCATCGAGCTGCGCGAAGAGCGCCGCGCGCGCTTCATGGCGGTGGCCGAAGAGGTGTCGATTGCCAAGCTGCGGCGCCGTGTGGGTGCCACCATGCAGGTGCTGGTGGACCACGCGCCGGCCATGGGGCGCAAGGGCGGCGTGGGCCGCAGCTACGCCGATGCACCCGAAATTGATGGCGTGGTGCACCTGCTGCCGCCCGAAAAGATCAGCAAACAGCTCAAAGTGGGCGAATTCACCCGCGCGCGCATCGTTGGCGTGCAGGGGCATGACCTGGTAGCACAACCCATCTGAGCAGAATAGACCGCGCGGCAAGCAAAAAGGCTTCCTGAGGGAAGCCTTTTTGATGGGCGCCGAACGCGTTTAGACGCGCTTGCGGTATTCGCCCGTGCGGGTGTCAACTTCGATCCTGTCGCCTTGCGAGACGAACAGCGGCACCGGCACTTCGAAGCCGGTGGCGATCTTGGCGGGCTTCAAGACCTTGCCGGACGTATCGCCCTTGACGGCGGGCTCGGTCCAGGTGATTTCGCGCTCGACGCTGGTCGGCAGTTCGACGGAAATGGCCTTGCCGTCGTAGAACACCACTTCGGCCGTCATGCCGTCTTCGAGGTAGTTGAGCGAGTCGCCCATGTTCTCGGCTTCGACTTCGTACTGGTTGTAGTCAGGGTCCATCCAGACGTACATCGGGTCGGCGAAGTAGGAGTAGGTGCAATCCTTCTTGTCGAGGATGACCTGGTCCATCTTGTCGTCGGCCTTGAACACCACTTCGGTGCCGAAGTTGCCGATCAGGCTTTTGAGCTTCATGCGCACCGTGGCCGAGTTGCGGCCGCCGCGGGAGTATTCGGTTTTAAGGACAACCATGGGGTCTTTGCCGTGCATGATGACGTTGCCGGCGCGGATTTCTTGAGCGATTTTCATAGCGTAGTGCTGGGTTTTGGCCGCTCAATGCGAAGCGCTAGCGTGCCGGAAGGCAGCCGCGCCGGAGCATGTTCCGCGGCGGGGAATGCGCTGCGCCGGAGCAAAATGCGACCGGCGCTGATTGCGCAAAGCCTGCGATTTTAGCGTTTGCTTGCGCAAAAACCCAGTAGTTGGGTCAACAAATCGTTTTGTGCGAGCAAACGTTCACGTGCCGCGCGGACACATGTTCCCCAATTTTGTAGCAGTGCAGCGTCCACCACCGGCAGCTTTCCGGGTGCCAGGCCGTTCCACACCCGATGGAAATGGCGCAGGCTGGGCGGTGCCTGCAGCCAGTCGAGAAACGCATCCAGTTTGGGGCCATGCGCGCCGTCGTCCTGCGGGTAGATGTGCCACACCAGCGGCTGGCCCGCCCACAGCGCGCGCACCAGCGAATCTTCACCCCGCACAAAATTCAGATCGCAGGCCCAGAGCAGCTCGTCGTACGCTGGCTGGGGGCGCGCATCCATATTCAAAATATGTAGCTGCTCAGGCTTACCAGATAAGCGCTGGAGGCCAATTTCATTTGAAATTTCTTGCATCGCCACTTGCACGGCGCGCTGCGCACGGCCGGGCGTGACCAGCAGGCAGGTGGGCGCTGTTGCCCCGCTCGCGCATTGCTGCAGCCAGTCGCCCAGCGCTGGCGGTTCGTAGCAAAACAGCGAAACCCAGCGCGGCTCTTGCGCCAGCGCGCTGCCCCCTTGTTGGCGTCGCCAGGCGCTCCGATCAAAGGCTTGCATGCGGTCCATCAAGCCGCGTTCCCGCAACAGGCCGCCGGTGTCCTTGCCAAAGCCGGGGTAATAGAACCACTTGGTCCAGCCGGCCGCCGGCCCGTGCAGGACCGGGCTGGGCAAGCCATGGTGGCGCGGCACCCAGGATTCCGCTGAGAGGTATTCCAGATTGATCCATACGGGTTTTTTGGCGCCAGCGCTTACCCGGTCTGCGCATGCAGCTATGAAGTCAGGAGCAATCTCGCAACCAAAGGCCTCCACCAGCACGTCGCTGGGCGGCCCATCTGCAGGCGGTAGCGCACCCCAGCTACGCACCTCGACGTCGGCTGCGTCGCCTGGGGCCATCCAGGCCAGCGCGGATGCGTCGTCCACCCACAGGCGCACGCGCTGGCCAGCGGCGGCCAGCTGGCTGGCCAGGCGCCAGCACACGCCGATGTCGCCAAAGTTGTCGATCACGCGGCAGAACACATCCCATTGCCAAGGGGGAACATGGTGGGAGGGCAGGGTGCTCATGCGTGAATTGTCCACGGCTCGTGTGGGCTGCCAGCCAAGTTTGCACAATAGCGCCATGTCCGAAGTGCATTCCGAAGAATTGTTGGCCCAGGTGGCCGCGCTGCCGCCGCTGCCTGGTGTGTACCGCTATTTCGACGCGGATGGGGGGCTGCTGTATGTGGGCAAGGCGCGCAACCTGAAAAAACGGGTGTCGAGCTACTTCACCAAAACCCATGGCGGTACGCGCATCGGCCATATGGTGGGGCGCATCGTGCGCATGGAGACCACCGTGGTGCGCTCGGAGGCCGAGGCGCTGCTGCTGGAAAACAACCTTATCAAGACGCTCCAGCCCAAGTACAACATCCTGTTTCGGGACGACAAGAGCTACCCGTACCTCAAGATCACCGGCGTCGCGGCAAAAGACGGCACGGGGGACGACCCGAGCCAGCGCTTTCCGCGCCTGGCCTACTACCGCGGCAGCACCGACAAAAAGCACCGCTACTTCGGCCCCTACCCAAGCGGCTGGGCGGTGAAGGAAACGATTTTGCTGCTGCAAAAGGTGTTTCGCCTGCGCACCTGCGAGGACACGGTGTTTGCCAACCGCACGCGCCCCTGCCTGCTCTACCAGATCAAGCGCTGCAGCGCGCCCTGCGTGGGCCTGATTTCTCCGGAGGCGTATGCCCAGGACGTCGCTCACGCCGAAGCCCTGCTGCGCGGTGAAGCGGGGGCGGTGATGGAGGCCTTGCAGCACAGCATGCTGGCGCACGCCGAGCGGCTTGAATTCGAGCAGGCCGCCGACGTGCGCAACCAGATTACCGCCCTCTCGCGCGTGCTGCACCAGCAATCGGTGGAGACGACGAGCGACAAGGACGTGGACATTCTTGCCGTGCGCGTACAGGGCGGGCGCGCCTGCGTCAACCTGGCCATGGTGCGCGGTGGCCGGCATCTGGGCGACCGTGCTTACTTTCCGGTGCATGTGGACGATGCTGCCGCGTTGCAGGAGGCGCGTGCCGAGGCAGCGGATGCAGGGCAGGGCGCCGATGACGACGACGTTGGCCTCGCGCTGCCGGTGGAGGCCTTGGTGCTCCAGGCCTTCATCGCCCAGCACTACCTCGACGTACCCGTGCCGCCCGTGCTCGTCACCAGCGAACCGGTCGGGCGCAGCCTGCTTGACGCGCTCGGCGTGCAAGCGGGCGTGCGCATCACTGCCGTGCACCAGCCGCGCGAGCAGCGCCGCGCCTGGCTGGATATGGCGCAGAACAACGCGCAACTGCAGCTCGCCCGCCTGCTTGCCGAAGAAGGCTCGCAGCAGGCGCGTACCCGCGCGCTGGCGCAGGCGCTGGATCTGTCGCAGGACGATCTGGACATACTCCGCATTGAATGTTTCGATATCTCGCACACGGCGGGCGAATCCACCCAGGCGTCGTGCGTGGTGTTTCAGAACCACAAGATGCAAAGCGGCGAATACCGCCGCTTCAACATTGATGGCATTACCGGCGGTGACGACTACGCCGCCATGCGCCAGGTGCTGCAGCGGCGTTACAGCAAGGTCGCCGAGGCGCAGCGCGAAGCGGGCGGTGCAGAGCCCGCGCCGGGCAGCGCGCGCCTGCCCGACCTGGTGCTGATCGATGGCGGCCGCGGCCAGGTCGGCGTGGCGCGCGAGGTGTTTGCCGCGCTGGGCCTCGACATCTCGCGCATCGTCGGCGTCGAGAAGGGCGAGGGGCGCAAGGTGGGCCTGGAAGAACTGGTGTTTGCCGACGGGCGCGAGAAGGTTTACCTTGGCAAGGATTCGGCCGCGCTGATGCTGGTGGCGCAGATCCGCGACGAGGCGCACCGCTTTGCCATCACCGGCATGCGCGCAGCCCGTGCCCGCGTGCGCACGGGGGGCAGCCGGCTGGAAGATATCGCCGGCGTGGGCCCGAAGAAACGCGCGCGCCTGCTGCAACGTTTTGGCGGCGTGCGCGGCGTGGCCGAAGCCAGTGTGGCCGACCTGTGCACGGTGGATGGCATATCGCCCGCATTGGCGCAGGACATCTACCGCGCGCTGCGCTGAGCATTGCCCGCCAGCTCCCGGCGAGCTGTATGTGACCAGCGCGCGCGTGACACAATCAGCGCCATGTTCTGGACCATTCCCACCATCATGACCTGGACGCGCATCGTCGCGATACCGTTGATCGTGGGGGTGTTTTACCTGCCGCTCTCCGCCGAAGCGCGCAACCTCATCGCCACCGTCATGTTCGTGGTGTTTGCCGCTACCGACTGGCTCGACGGTTTCCTGGCACGGCGCCTGAACCAGACCTCGGCCTTTGGCGCCTTCCTCGACCCGGTGGCCGACAAGTTCCTTGTGGCCGCCTCGCTGCTCGTACTGGTGCACCTGCAACGCACCGACGTATTCGTCGCGCTCATCATCATCGGGCGTGAAATTGCCATCTCCGCCTTGCGCGAATGGATGGCGCAAATTGGCGCCTCGCGCAGCGTCGCGGTGCACATGCTGGGCAAGCTCAAGACCACGGCGCAGATGGTGGCGATTCCGTTTCTGCTCTATGACGGCCCGCTGCCTGCGGGGCTGCACTCGGGGGTGGTGGGGCGGTGGCTGATCTGGATTGCCGCCGTGCTCACCGTCTGGTCCATGGCCTATTACCTGCAAAAAGCCCTGCCGGAAATTCGCGCCAGGGTGAAGTAAAAAAGATAGGCAAAATCGGGCTCTGGTGCTTTATGAATAAGCGCAAACAGCTATTATTTTAGGAGTAGTGATGGCAAAGCACCGCATCGCCGTGATTGCTGGCGACGGCATTGGCAAAGAGGTCGTCCCTGAAGGCCTGCGCGTGCTTGAAGCCGCTGCAACGCGCTTTGGCATCGACCTGCAGTTCGACCATTTCGACTTTTCCAGCTGGGACTATTTCGAGCGCCACGGCAAGATGCTGCCCGACGACTGGAAGGCGCAAATCGGCAGCCACGACGCGCTCTACTTCGGCGCTGTGGGCTGGCCCGAGAAGATTCCCGACCACATCTCGCTCTGGGGCTCTCTGCTCCTGTTCCGGCGCGAGTTCGACCAGTATGTGAACCTGCGGCCGGCGCGTCTGATGCCTGGCGTCATGGCGCCCGTGGTGCGCCCCGACGGCAGCGCCCGGGCCCCTGGCGAGATCGACATGCTGATCGTGCGCGAGAACACCGAGGGCGAATACTCCAGCATCGGCGGGCGCATGTTCGAGGGCACCGAGCGTGAGATCGTCGTGCAGGAGACGGTCATGACGCGCCACGGTGTAGACCGGGTGCTGCGTTTCGCCTTCGAGCAGGCGCGCTCGCGCCCCAAAAAACACCTTACCAGCGCGACCAAATCCAACGGCATCGCCATCACCATGCCCTACTGGGACGAGCGTGTGGCCGCCATGGCGCGCGAGTACCCGGACGTGCGCGTAGACAAGTTCCATATCGACATCCTCACGGCGCATTTCGTGCAGCGTCCGGACGCCTTTGACGTGGTCGTGGCCAGCAATTTGTTTGGCGACATCCTGAGCGACCTCGGCCCCGCGTGCACCGGCACGATTGGCATCGCGCCCAGCGCCAACCTGAACCCCGCGCGCGTCCACCCCTCGCTGTTCGAGCCGGTGCATGGCTCGGCGCCGGATATTGCGGGGCGCAACGTTGCCAATCCCATCGGGCAGATCTGGTGCGGCGCGTTGATGCTCGATTTCCTGGGCTACCGCGCCGCGCACGACGCCATGTTGGGCGCGATTGAGGCGGCGCTGGATCCTCAAGCGGGCGGGCCGCGTACGCCCGATCTGGGCGGCACGGCCAGCACGCGGGACGTGGGGCGAGCCATCGCCCAGCTGCTGTGATGCGCAAGGCCGATGTCAATACGGGATTTGCCCTGTGGCCGAAACACGCGCGAAGCCCGCTAACTGTCTCGGCATGCACGCGAATGCGGCTAGAATTCAGGCTTCCCGCGGGCCGCGAGCGGCTCGTATTGACACCGCGAATCCCGGTGGTTTTAATCTGATCGGCAGCACCAACGGGTGCTCACCCTGTCCAACTCGCCGCTGCGCTATTCGTGCGCAGTCGCAAGCTTGCGGGCAGGCAACGGCCAGAAAACCAAGAGACATTCAACCCCGTATATCCCGAGAGGCACCTTGTGAACAAAACCGAACTCATTGAGCACATCGCAAACAACGCCGATCTGTCCAAAGCTGCCGCTGCGCGTGCTTTGGAATCGACCATTGAGGCAGTCAAGAAGACTTTGAAAAAGGGTGGTACGGTGTCCCTCGTGGGTTTTGGTACATTCGCGGTGGGTAAACGTGCTGCGCGCACCGGCCGCAATCCGCGAACCGGCGCTGCGATTAAAATCAAGGCTGCTAAAGTTCCGAAGTTCCGTCCAGGCAAGGCGTTGAAAGATGCTTTGAACTGACACACAGATCAAGGTGGGGTGCTTAGCTCAGTTGGTAGAGCGGCGCCCTTACAAGGCGTAGGTCGGCGGTTCGACCCCGTCAGCACCCACCACTGATTCAAAGGCGAACGCGAGTTCGCCTTTTCTTTTTGTCATTGAAAGACCGGCCCATGTTTGAATCCATCCGCAAGCACTCGAAAATTGCGATGCTCGTGATGTTCTTGCTGATCATTCCGTCGTTCGTGCTCGTTGGTATCGACTCCAAGTATTTCTCCGGCAGCAGCCCGGTGGTGGCGCGTGTGGATGGGCATGACATCACGCAAGCCGAGTGGGACAACGCCCACCGCACGGAATCTGACCGTATTCGTGCCCAGCAGCCAGGGATTGACGGCGCACTGCTCGACTCGCCACAGGCGCGCTATGCCACACTGGAAAGGTTGGTGCGTGACCGTGTCTTGCAGGCTGCGGCGACCAAAATGCATCTGCAGCCGAGCAACACCCGGCTTGCCAGCGCCTTACAGGAGATCCCTCAAATTGCTGCGCTGCGCCGCCCTGACGGTAGCTTGGACGCCGAGGCGTACCGCAAACTTGTGGCGACGCAAGGCATGACGCCAGAGGGTTTTGAAGCGTCGATGCGGCGCGATTTGGCAATCAACCAAGTGCTGGGCGGCATCATGTCCACCAGCTTTGTCACGCCCGCACAAGCCGAGATCACACTGGCGCCCTTGTTTCAGCAGCGAGAAATTCGGGTAGCAAGTTTCAATCCCAAGGATTTCGCATCCAAGGTGGCGGTCAGCGACGCAGACCTTCAGGCCTACTACAAGGACCATACCGACCAGTTCAAGCTGCCGGAGCAAGCCAATGTAGAGTATGTGGTGCTGGATCTGGATGCCGTGCGTGCCGGGATCGTCTTGAGTGAAGACGACCTCAAGACGTATTACAAGGAAAATCTTGCGCAGATGTCAGGCAAGGAAGAGCGGCGCGCCAGCCATATTTTGATAGCTGTTGCCAAGGATGCTCCCGCTGCCGAACGTGCTGCCGCCAAGGAACGTGCGCAAGCGCTCCTGGCGCAGGTGCGCAAGGCCCCTGAGACGTTTGCGGAAGTTGCCAAGAAAAACTCTCAAGATCCAGGCTCCGCCAGTAAGGGTGGCGATCTCGGGTTTTTCGGCCGCGGTGCCATGGTCAAGCCATTTGAGGACGCAGCGTTTGGTCTTGAAAAGAACGCTATCAGCGACGTGGTGACGAGCGATTTCGGCTACCACATCATCAAGCTCACGGACATCAAGAAGCCGTCCGTTCCTACGTTTGAAGAGAAGCGTGCCGAGATCGAAGGCCAACTCAAACAGCAGCAGGCCCAGCGCAAGTTTGCTGAAGTTGCGGAGACCTTTACCAACCTGGTCTACGAGCAGTCCGACAGCCTGCAACCGGTGGTGGAAAAGCTCAAACTCAAACTGCACACGGCCACCGGTGTGACGCGGGTGCCTGCTGTTGGCGCGGAAGGTGCATTGGCCAGCGCAAAGCTCCTGAGCGCGTTGTTTTCTGCCGATTCGGTAAAAGACAAGCGCAACACCGAGGCCATAGAGGTTGGCCCGAGTCAATTGGCTTCTGCGCGAATTACCCAGTACATGCCTGCGCGAACCCTGTCATTTGATGAGGCCCGCGACAAAGTTCGCAGCTTGTTCGTTGCCACAAAATCGGCTGAATTGGCCCGCGCCGAAGGCGAGGCGAGGCGTGCTGCCTGGGGCAAGGATGCTGGGCTGGCGAGCAGCGCACTGTCGGCTCCGCTTGTGGTTTCCCGCCAAGATGCCCACAGCCAGCCGCCTGCGCTTGTGGAAAAAGTGATGAGCGAAGATCAGACAAAACTCCCTGCATGGGTGGGCGTCGACCTTGGGGCGCAGGGGTATTTGGTGGCGCAGATCACCCGCGTGATCGATGAAAAAGCACCTACTGAGAATGTAGCAACACAGAGGCGCCAGCAGTATCTGCAATGGTGGACGAATGCCGAGGCGCTTGCTTACTACGAGTTGCTCAAGCAGCGGTTCAAGGCGCAAATCAAAGTTCCTCGCCCGGAAGCATCTCCGGCTGCAAAGGGTTGATGCCTGGAAAATTCATCGTATAATTTAAAGCTCTACGGTGGCTGTAGCTCAGTTGGTAGAGTCCAGGATTGTGATTCCTGTTGTCGTGGGTTCGAGCCCCATCAGCCACCCCATGTGCACATTGAAAACCCTGCTATTTAATCGATAGTGGGGTTTTTCATTTCCGCCCGATGTAAAGGCGGATGTAAGACGATTTTAGGAAGCGGGCGCAGCAGCAGGCGAAAGAAAAACCGCGCAGGCGTGTGCTGTGCGGTATGTCCCAAAGTGGGGATCTCGACGATTAGTCGCTCAGGCTCTGGCAGCTTCGCCAGGGCGTCGAGCTCAACCCCTTTGTCAAGGCTGGCTCCGTGCACGCGTGGGATATCGTCGCCAAGGGCTTTGGCGCGGGCGAGGTGGCGGTTTGACCCAAGTCTTTCGGCGTCAGCAGCATCAAAATAGCCAGCGACCTTAGCTTGGTCAATTGCTTGTCACCACCACGGCGGCCACACAGTAAACCTCCCGCCTGCGCCTTGTCGATATGGTCACGGTAGTGGAGCTTGCCCTAGAACGGGCGGCGCTATCGATGTTCAATGTAGTCGGTCCAAGCTTTTCCCGTAGTGACGATCTCCCGTTTAGTGGCTACTGCGCGCGCGGCGGGTGCGGCCAGTCGTGCCGCGCAGCCTGTCTGTTGCCCGTGTTCTAGCTCGTGTGGGTCGGTGCAACGGTCGACAAGCCCTTGCACCTCGCCTTGAAACGTTGGTAGGGCTTTGCTTTATGGGCTGCTTTGGGATAATCCTCGCTTTTTCCGGCAGCTAATTGCCGGACCAAAGTAATTCGCGAAAGAAGAAATTTTTTAGCTGGGCCTTGCCGTCGAGTCAAAACCCGTACTACAATGCAAGGCTGCGCTGCTGACGGCAGGTAAGCCCCGAGAAGGGTTTGCTGGATGCGGTGGTGC